>JADGRG010000668.1 GCA_017881145.1 Sandaracinaceae bacterium
AAGAGCTGTCGAAAAATCGGCGCAGAGCGAGCGCGCCCGCAGAAAAAACCGCAGGAATACTCGCGTATTTCGAGGATTTTTTCGAGGACGAAAGCCGCTATGAGCCATTTTTCGACAGCTCTTGAGCGGCTTGCTCGACGTAGAACGGCATGCCCAGACGTGTGAACGTAGACCACGAGGCGTGCGCCTGGCTGCGAGCTTCATCGAGCCTGCCGGCATCGATCAGCATGCGAGCCAGTTGGAGTTGGTTGAGACCCAGCTCGCGTGGACTCTGCTTGGCCTCGGCCATCGCATCCGCCGCTTGCATGTCCTGCATTGCGAGCGCCACATCCGAAGTCAGCCGGTAGCGTGCGAGCGCCCGAGCGCGCTGCGCCATCACCGCTCCCAGGGCGTCCTCGCACGCGGCACGCGCAAGGGCCTTGTCGGCCTCCACGAGCGCCGCTTGCCACTCACCCTGCAGGCAGAGAGCCTCGGCCAAGCAAGCCAGGTTGAAGGAGAGCATCAGGCGGATCTGATTGTGTTCCAGGTAGACCGCCGCCTGACGCAGATCGCTCTGGCCTGGCGCTGGCTCACCGCTATGGAAGCGTGCATAGCCGCGCAACGTGAGCGCCATATGCTGCTGGAAGCGTCCATCCACGCGTTCGGCGATCTGCAACACTTGCGCGGCTACGCTGCGGCAGGTGGCGAAATCGCCTTGAAAGAGCGCGATGATGCCACGCTGTGTGAGCAGCGCGCCTTCCAGCACGAGCTGCCCGGCGCTCTGCACCGCTGAAAAGCCACGCTGGCAGGTCGAAACTGCGGTCGCGAATTCACCGCGGTCGGCGAGGAGTAGCGAAAGGTGCCCAAGCGCATAGCCGTAGCCGCCGCGCCCAAAGCCCAGAGCCGGACCCTCGGGCGCGGGCGCCATGCTCTTTCTGCTCGGGGCCGGTAGGCTGTCGCCGACCAGCGCGAAGGCACGCATCGCCCCTTCGTAGTCCGTCGTCATGACGAGGCTCGTGCCGATGTTGGCGCACACCTGCCGGCGCAAAGCCGGGTCTGCCACCACCTCGGGCATGGCAAGGCATTGCTGGTTGTAGGCGATGGCCGAAGCCTGGTTGCCGAGGCCATGTTCGATCCACGCCATCCAGTACAGCGAGCGCGCTTGCTCGCGCGCAGCACCAAGCGTCTTCGCCGCCTTTTGTGCACGTGTCAGCAGCTCGAGCTGCGCGCGGGTTGGGTTGTGTACGCCAACCACCGCGAGCTTCAGCGTGATCTCGACACAGCACCGCAAGTGCTCGCTGGTGGCTTCTAGCGCCGGCAGAGCTTCGAGCGCGCGTTGATACTGGCGCGCAGCCTGCGTCAGGGCCTCGGTGCGCGCTGCCTTGTCGCCGGCCAGCTCCGCGTAGCGCAGAGCCTCTGCGCTGCAGCCACCCAGCGCGAAGTGCTGCGCCAACGCCTCGTAGCTGGCCTCGGGTGCGGCGCCGGCTTCCGCTGCGATGGCAGCACCCAAGCGCGCATGCAGCTCACGGCGGCGGCGCAGCGGTAGCATCTCGTAGGCAACATCACGCACCAACGCGTGCTTGAAGCGAAACTCATCAGCGCCCACGCTCTGCAGGAGCAGCCCCTGCGCAACCAAGCGCTGCAGCGCCGGCAGGAGCGGCAGCTCGGCCGGGACCAGCGTTGAAAGCAGTCGTGCGGAAAACTCCTCGTCTATCACGGCTGCCAGCTTGAGTGTTTCCTTGTCGTCTGCAGAGAGGCGATCGATGCGAGCGCGCAGCACGGCACCGATGCTGCTCGGCATTTCCGAGGCGTCCAAGTCTCGCGCCAGCGCGTAGCCACCTGCGTGCCGAACCAGCGTCTGCGATTCCTGCAGCGCGCGACACTCTTGCTCGATGAAGAGCGGGTTGCCGTCGGTAACCCGATGCAGATAGCGCAAGAGCGCGGCTGGTGGCTCGCTCTCCGCAAGCAGCGCTCGCAACAGCTGCTCGGTGTCCGCGGGGGAAAAAGCGCGCAGCGCGATCTCCTCGGCTGCAAGCTTTTGCCGCTCGGGCGCAAGCGCGTCCGTGCGATACGTGAGCACCGCCATCACCCGGTGATTTGCGGTGGCGCGCGCCATGTGGACAAACGCCTGGCAAGACGCGTCATCAGCCCAGTGCCAGTCCTCGACGATGATCAAGAGCGGCGCACGCCCGGCGCGCGCCAGCAAGCTGGCGGTGAGCGCAGATAGGAGCGACGAGCGCAACACCTCACCCTGGTCGGCCAGCGCGAAGTCGGGATGCGAGAGTGAGAGCAAACGCAGATAGGCAGGCAGGTGTTGGTCGAGGCCCAAGGCCTGCGCGCACTCGACCACGCGCTGCGCACGCGGCTCACGCTCACCTGCGCTTTCGCTCAGCAACCCAGGGTTGAGCTCTGGCGGATGCGTCGCAGCGTTCGCCGGCTCGGTCATGGCGGGCGCTGTGGCTCGCAGGCCGAGCGCGTCCGCGAGGGTTTGCAGGAAGGGTTGAAAAGGCGGGATGTCGCCGTAGCTCTGGCACCGGCCGCTCAAGATCTGGAAACCACTCTGCTGCGCCATGCGGCGCAGCTCGTGGAGCAATCGGGTCTTACCGAGGCCGGCTGCGCCCGTGATGCTGACCAGCTGCCCGCGACCCTCAGCCGCGCGCGCCAGATGAGAGCGCAGGCGCTGCACCTCGGCCGCGCGCCCCACGTGGCGCAAGAGACCCGATGGCCCGCCGGCCTCGAAGCTCGGATCGAGAGAGCGCAGGCCGAGCACGCGATGCGGCGCCAGCTCCTGGGCCAGGCCTTTGATGCGCTGCGCAGGCAGGGGCTCGGTGCGCACCGAGGCAGCGCAGAGGCGGACAGTCTCTGGGCAGAGCAGAATCTCGTCGTCGCTGGCCAGACCACGCAGCCGCGCCGCCAGGTTCACGCTCTGCCCAGTCACATGCACCAGGCCCTCGCGCACGTCTTCGACTTGCGCCAGCAAGAGGCCGGTGGCGATGCCGGTGTGGAAGCAGAGTGGTTGGGGCGGCATCGGCAGCGTGCTCTTGTCGGCTCCGGCCAAGCTGCGATGCAGCTCGAGCGCGGCTGCCACGGCTCGCCTCGGATCGTCCTCGTGCGCGCAGGGCACTCCAAAGAGCGCCATCACCTCATCGCCGACAAACTGGTTCACGACGCCGCCATGAGCTTCGACGATGCGCACCGCCTCGCGCTTGACCCAGTGCATGACGGCCGCCACGTCTTCGGGGTCGGCCTGCTCAGTCCACTCGGTGTAGCCGCGCAGGTCGGCAAAGAGCACCGTCGCCGGCCGGCGTTCGGCTCCCGCAGACGTTCCCGCTCCTTTCTCAGCTGCCTGCATCGACGTGGTTGATAGCGTGGAACCCGCCGCTCTGGGTAGCGGCTGTGGCGTTTTACCCGCCGCGTGTCTGTGCGACGCCGCAGGAACTGAGTATTCTGCGCCCGCTCATGATCTTTTCGAAGCGCGCCTTCACGTTGGTGTTGGGTTTCTTGCTCTGGTTTGCGTCGGCCCAGGTCGGAGCGCAGGCAGGACCAGCCGGCAGCGTACCTGCGGGGCCAGCTGAAGCGCCCAAGCCGGCCGTGCTCCTGCCACCGAAGCTCAAGCACTTCGTCGAACCGACTTACCCAGCGGAGGCCTTACAGAACCAGCTTGGGGCACGCGTCGAGTTGGAGCTGCTGGTGGTGCCGGACGGCACGGTGGCCGACGCGAAGGTGCGCGAGCCCTTGGCTGGCCATGGCTTCGACGAAGCCGCGCTCGAAGCCGGTCGCAAGCTGCTCTTCGAGCCCGCCACCCGTGACGGCGTTCCGATCACCGCACGCATCGTCTTCCCCTACGTCTTCGAAGTGAAGACGGCCCCCGAGCCCGAGAAGAAAGAGGCAGAAGCGCCGAAGCCTGCGCGCCTCGAAGGCACGGTGCTGAACGACGACGACAAGAAGCCGCTGCCGGGCGTCGAGGTGCTCCTAACCGCTGTCGATCAAGTGCTCACACGCCGCGCCGCCAGCGGTGCCGACGGGCGCTTCGTCTTCGACGACTTGGCGGCCGGTCCCTATCGCGTGCACCTGGCGAAGACGGATTGGACGGCCCAGGACGCCGAGGAAACCTTGGTCGCAGGGGATGCCACGAGCGTGGTGTATCGCTTGCAACCGGCTCCCGATACAGAAGCCTTTCACGCCGTGGCCAGAGTCGCACCGCCACCGCGCGAGGTCACACGCCGCACCATCCGCCGGGAAGAGCTGACGCGCATCCCTGGCACGCGCGGCGATGCGTTGCGCACCATCGAGCTTCTGCCCGGCGTGGCGCGGCCGCCCTTTGGCGCCGGCTTCATCATCGTGCGCGGCAGCGCG
>JADGRG010000061.1 GCA_017881145.1 Sandaracinaceae bacterium
GCGATGCAGCCAGCCGAGCGAGCCGCCCACGCCCGCACCCAGCAGATGAAAGTCGCCGAGCAGTGCAAGCTCGCTGCGCAGCGCACTTTCACTGGTGAACCAATTGCCGGTGCCGGTCGGCAGGAGTGCTCTGGCCTCGATGGCGACGCCGGGGCCGTCCTTGGGCGCGTCCGGCTTGGCCGAGCTCGTGCCGAGCAGCCGGTAGCGGCCTTGCACGCGCGCGTCACCCAGCTGGAAGCCGCTAGTGCTGGTCGGTCCCGATCCGCCGGAGTGGGTAGCTGCGGCCGCCGTCAACCCTTGGTCCGGGTACGCCAGCACCACGGCCCCGAGCGCGGCGCGCCCACCGACGCCGACCTCGCCGTAGAGGAACGTCGTGGTCTTCAGGTCGACGCTGCGCAGCGCAGATCCGTTGGCCGCATCGAGCACGACCGGCCGAGACTCCATCCCACCCAAGAGGCCGAGCGAAAAGCGCCAAGGCCCAGGGGTGCGCGTGGCGTTGATGCCGAGGAAACCGTCTGTGTTGGTGGCAGGGACGAAGCGTTCGACCTCGACGTGAGCGACACCCTGCGCTTGCACGCGCGAGCCGGCAATGCCGCTGATGGCGGCCAAGAGCAGAAGCAGCCAGTAACGCTCGGTTCGGTGCATGCGACTTCTCCCCCCTGGCCGTGGTCATGCAGGTAGCCGGGGGGAGTCTAGTCCAAAGGCAAGAGCGGTAAACGCCTTCCTGCGCCCTTGGCTGCAGGCTTCGGCTGATCGCTCGGGCCGGCGACTTCCAGGCCCAGCGCCTTCCACAGGCTCTTGTCCAGGAGCTGGGAGGCGCGCACGTTGGTCATCGCAGCCAGCATGCTCTCTCTCGCACGCGGTGCGAGCGTCTCCAGCTCCACGAGCCAGCGCTTGACCTGCTTGCGCATGAGCTGCTCCTGCGAACCGCAGAGGTCGCAGGGCAGGATCGGAAAACCCTTGAGCTCGGCGTAGCGCGCGATCTCCTGCTCGCTGGCGTAGAGCAGCGGCCTTATCACCACGTTGCGGCCGTCGTTCGAAATCAGCTTCGGCGGCATGGCGCAGAGCGAGCCCGTGAACATCAGGTTCAGGAGCAGGGTCTCGATGGCGTCGTCGCGGTGGTGACCGAGCGCGATCTTGGTGCAGCCGAGCTTCTCGGCGACGTTGTAGAGCACCCCTCGCCGTAAGCGCGAGCAGAGCGAACAGTAAGTCTTGCCCTCGGGCACGTTCTCTTTGACGACCGCGTAGGTGTCTTCGTGGACGATGTGATGCTCAACGTCGTGCTGCTCCAGCCAGCTCTTGAGCGGCGTGCCGTCGTAGCCCGGATGACCTTGGTCGAGGTGCACGGCGATCAGCGAAAAGCGCACCGGCGCGCGCTTCTGCAGGCTCTGCAAGAGCGTGAGCATGCTGTAGCTGTCTTTGCCGCCGCTCAGACAGACCATCACACGATCGTTGTCGGCGAGCATCGAGAACTCACCGACGCAGCGTCCGAGATCCCGTCCGAGACTGGTTTCCAGGCGCTGCACTTCTTCCATCTCGCCTCAGCGCCGGATCAGCGCGGCGCGCGCGTGGGCTTCCAGGCCCTCCAGGCGGGCCAGCTCGGCCAAGAGCCCTTGCTGTGCACGGATGGCTTCGGGCGTGTAGCGGATGATCGAGGTGCGCACCACGAAGTCGTAGACGCCCAGCGGCGAGCCGAAGCGCGCGGCGCCTCCCGTCGGCAGCACGTGGCTCGGGCCAGCTGCGTAGTCGCCAGCGGCTTCGGGTGTGTGGTCGCCCAGGAACGCTGCGCCTGCCGCGCCGATGCGATCGAAGAGCGCGTCGGGGTCGCGCACCTGCAGTGAGAGGTGCTCCGGTGCCAAGAGGTCGGCGACGCGCGCGGCTTCGTCCAAGCTCTTCGCGACGAAGCTGTAGCCGCGCTCGCGCACCGAGACCTCGGCTATCGCGCGGCGGGGCAGGGCATCGAGCTGGATGGCGACTTCGCGGTCGACCGCGTCGGCCTGCTTGCGGCTGAGCGTAACGAGCATCGGGTAGGCGGCTTCGTCGTGCTCGGCTTGCGAGAGCAAGTCGGCGGCCACCACGCGTGGATCGGCAGCGTCATCGGCGACCACCAGGATCTCACTCGGGCCGGCGATGCCGTCGATGTCGACCACGCCGAACACCAAGCGTTTGGCGCAGGTCACGTAGAGGTTGCCGGGCCCGACGATCTTGTCGACGCGCGCGATGCTCTCGGTGCCGTAGGCAACGGCCGCGACGGCTTGTGCGCCACCGGCGTCGATGACCTCGGTCACGCCCGAAAGCTCTGCAGCCGCCAAGACTTCACCTTCGGGGTTGGGCGTAACCAACACGATGCGTTTGACGCCAGCGACCTGTGCTGGGATCGCGGTCATCAGCACGGTCGACGGGTAGCGCGCCTTCCCGCCCGGCGCATATACGGCCGCCGACTGCATGGGTCGCACGCGCTGACCGAGCTCGATGCCGCCTTCGGTGTAGCGAAAGCCGGGCTCGCGCTGGTGCAGGTGGTAGCTACGCACGCGCTCCGCCGCGAGGCCGAGAGCCTTGCGTGTGGCTTCGGGCACTGCCTTGGCGCGTTCGCGCCAGTCGTGCACCACGGCGCCCTGGGTCTCGCGTTTGTCGAAGCGCAGGGTGAGCTCACGCAGCGCGCGGTCGCCCTGGTCGCGGACCTGGCGGATGATCGCGCGCACCTCGGGCTCCACGCGCTCCAGATCCGCATCGCCGCGGCGCGAGAGCGTGGTCAGCGCCTCCTGGTAGTCGGGTTCTCCGTATTCGTAGACCTTGAGCATCTGGCTTCTCTCGCCGCTCTGGTTTTCCACCAAAGGCC
>JADGRG010000669.1 GCA_017881145.1 Sandaracinaceae bacterium
AAGAGCTGTCCAGAAATCGGCGCAGAGCGAGCGCGCCCGCAGAAAAAACCGCAGGAATACTCGTGTATTTCGAGGATTTTTTGGCAGGACGTAAGCCGCTATGAGCCATTTCTGGACAGCTCTTCAGTCTGGTTTGCCCGAGCCCTGGCAGCCCTTCTCGGTACAGGTGAGCGACAACCTTATCTCGCGGCCAGCGCCGGGCGCATCGAACGAGAACCTGACGGGACTGCCCACCTCAGCCGGCGTGCTGGAAACAGGCTGAATCACGACCTCGCCCAGCTGGTCGCCGCTCAGGTCTCGACCCGGATCAGGCACCTCTCGGTATTGTCCCTCGCCTTGGCCCGCCACGCTGCACTTGATGCTGCTCTGAAGCAGTTGCTGACTGCCATCGCTGCGCCAAGCGGTCACGCGAAAGCTGTCGATCGACGAGCTGCCACAGCTCGCAAAGCCGAAGTCCCAACGTAGAACGAGCTTGGCCGGCGCCAACGTGAGCTGAACCGGCGGATCGATGACGAGTGTCTTACCGTCCTCGACGCTCACCGAGAGCGGTCCCGCGGCCAGGCTGTCCATGATCTTGACGTCGTCTTTGTCGAGGCCATACACGACGACATCGTGAGAGCCCGGCGTAACGCCATCGAGTCGGAGCCTGCCGGCACTGCAGTTGGTCTCCTTGGCGACGCCGCCATCGTCGAGCTCCGCACGGACGGTTACGACGTTGAGCGAGGCGCAATCCTTGTTGTTCCCGAGCTCGAAAGGCAAAACCAGAGAGCCCTGCTTCTTGCTGTTGCCGCCCAGAATGCCACAGCCGACGCCGACCAACGCGACCAGCGCAAAGCCACAGGTCCATGCTCGCTCTGCCATAACGTTTCCTTCCTTCACCGGTCGTCCGTTGCGTCGCGACTTACCGAGACGTTGCTTGGGCATCACTGCAACGTTCGCGCCAAGTCGAGTGACGCGCGCGCGCTGGCAGCCGCAGTATGCTCTGATCCACTTGCGCCACTGAAGTCGTAGCGGTTTGGCGGAGCGAAGCACGCCTGCACACGCACCTGCCTTCGTGGGCGCGTCGACGCATAAATGCGGGATGCCTCACCAAGTAGACGCTTGTTGTCTTGCCGGGTGGCCCCAGGGGATTGCTCCCCAGGCTCCCACATCGGACCAGCCTGGTTGTTCATACAAACCAGGCTCCTCCCCGAGTTGACCGATGATATCCTCTGCGGACCAAGCTTTGTCGGCGGTTATTAGAAATGTCCTATTTGGCACAAAAGCATGAAAGCCAAGACCTGCTTTGACTCGCCCATCTAGCGCCGCAGGATACAAGGTCTCGGTTTTGGATCTAGGCCCGAGCTCGCTCGGCTGCAAGCAGCTGCTGCGCGGCGGTGGAGGAAGCTCCCCGCATCGTCTTGGTCGCGGCGCCGACGGACGGGGGCGTCACGGGCTCTTCGTTCGCGAAGAACGCGGCCTATTTCTTGGCTGCAGGCTGAGCGGGATCCTGGACCCGAGAAGGGCTCGCGAACGAGGCGCAGACCGCAAGCACTATCGCCGGGTAGGCTTCGAGAAAGACGCGCACCTCACCCAACATCCCGCCGTAGAGCGCGGCCAGCGCGAGCGGCGGGAATGCGAGTACGTGGCCGCGCATAGCGCCACCGAGCGTGCGGAACGCGATGCACACGCGCCACACGCCGAAGCCGAGAAACGCCGCCGCGATTGCGAAGCACGCCGGATTGCTCGCGAGCTCGGCCAGGTTGCCCGCCAGGTGGTCCTCGATAAGGGCGCCTGGCGCGCGGCGGAACGCGAAGTGAATCGGCGTCTCGATAGCCGCATAAAGCGTCAGTAGCGAGAACGCGGTCATGCACCTCTCGCGCCATCCGCGGAGTGCGAAGACCGCCGGCAACACGAGCAGCAACGCGGTCTCGCGTGAGAGCGTCGTGAGCACGAAGACGAGAACGAACCTCCGGAAGCGGCCGCATGAGAGCGCGAGAGTGGCGAGCGTGAAGAGGAGCAGCGTCGTAAGGTCGTAGACGTATCCCCAAAACAAGAAGGGTACGAGACCAAGGAGCGCCCCGAGCGTGACCACGTGGTGCGTCGACGGCGAAGCGCGCGGGAGGACCCGGCCGGCCAGCGTGTGGAAGGAGGCGATCCACGAGATCAGGCTCGCGACCATGATCATCACACCCGCGAGGCCGAGCGCGTCACCACCGAGCCGGGCTACGGGACCGCGAAGAAACGACGGCAATTCGGCGACGAGCGTCGACGGCACCATCCAGGCGAGGGCGCGCGCCGCGAGTGGAACCAGCAGCCGATACTGGAAGGGCCGGTACGCACGGCCCCACGCCAGGTCGTGGAAGGTAGAGCGAGCATTGGCGTCGAGCTCCCCGACCTCGAAGGCCGCGTTGAGCACCGTCAAACTCGCAATGGCGTAAGCGATAGTAAGCAGGGCGCGAAGCGCGATCGATTCGCCCGGCCAAGATGGGCTCGTCGCCGGCTCGCTTCGATCGGGCCTGCTGCGAGTCCCATCGGTCATTCCAGCAACCAATCCTTCCCGTCGAGCGCGCGGGCGTCAAGAGACCGCTGTCCGTGTTTCCCAAGTGCTACACCACTGCCTCCTTGTCCCCCGAGCTCCCAGTCGCTGCCGTCCGCGCTCCATTCCTCACTCGCACTTGCGAGTGGACCGGTGGTGCTCTCGTCGCCCACCGGTTCGGGCAAGTCCACGGAGGTGCCGCGTTGGTGCAAGGGCCGCGTGTTGGTGGTCGAGCCGCGACGCTTGGCGTGCCGCTCTCTGGCCACGCGCGTCGCAGAGCTCGAGGGCACGCGGCTTGGGGATGGCGTGGGCTACGTAGTGCGTGACGAGCATTCGGCCAGCGACACCACGCGCATCGTCTTCGCAACGCCGGGCATGGTCCTGCGCAATCGCGCACTCTTGGCTACGGCGCGCACGGTGATTCTCGATGAGTTCCACGAGCGCAGCCTGGAGCTGGACCTGCCGCTTGCGCTGCTCCTGCGCGAGCGCAGCACTGGGCTCGTCATCATGTCGGCGACGCTCGAAGGTGAGCGCGTGGCCAAGCACGTGGGTGGCGTGCATCTGACGGCGGCGGGGCGCGCATTCCCGGTGGACATCCGCTA
>JADGRG010000670.1 GCA_017881145.1 Sandaracinaceae bacterium
AAGAGCTGTCCAGAAATCGGCGCAGAGCGAGCGCGCCCGCAGAAAAAACCGCAGGAATACTCGTGTATTTCGAGGATTTTTTGGCAGGACGTAAGCCGCTATGAGCCATTTCTGGACAGCTCTTCAGGGCAGAAGCGAGAGAAAGTCGACCTTGGGTAAGGTGAGCTTGCCGCCGAGCTTGGGCAGTGCGCAGGGCACGAAGGCGCCGTGCTGAAACGAAAGGAAGACCAGGTGCGGGTCTTCGAGCGGCGCCTTGAAGCGCGCGAGCACGCTGGCTGGGCGACCGTCGCTGGTGATCGCGTCGACCTCGACGTCCAGCGCATCCAGAGCCACGCGATCGCCACGCCGGAATGGCGAAAAGAGCCCGCGCTGCATGCGTTCGAGGCCAAAGGATAGGTAGCCGTGCGCTGGCGTCACGCGCAGGGTGCTTTCGTCCAGGCGCTCGAGCTCGAGGTCGCTCGTGCCAGTCGCCAGCCAGTACAGATGCTTGGGATGTGGCTTGCCGGTGGCCACCCGCGTCGGCACGAAGTAGCCGCCGTGAGCATCCGTCGGCGGATTGATCAGCACCACGGTCTGCTCGCGCACCTTGGGGCTGGAATCGATGGCGCGATCGAGCGGCGCCAGCATCTTCGCGACGTCGGCGGCGCCTTGCACGCGCAAGGGCAAGAGCAGCGGCGCCAGCCCCAGGTGCACGACGGCGAGCGCACCCGCCACGAACGCCGGGAAACCGTGCGGGCGTTCTTCGCTGAAGAACGAGGACAAGAAGATCGCAACCAGCGCCATCGCGCCGACGCCGATGAAGAGCAGCAGGCGATCGTGCGGGAACTGCGCGCAGACCGGCAGTGCCGAAAGCACCGTGCCCGCTGCCCAGAAACGCGCGTAGCGATCCCTCATCAAGAGCGGACGCAGCGTGAACGCGAGCGTCAGCAGGACGACGATTGCGACGACGAACACGACCGGCTGCGCCCACGAGAACACCAATGAGTAGAGCTCCCAGAGATCGGCGGGTGGGATGGCGAATTGCGCTAGCAGAAGAGCCGGCAGTCGCACGCCCAGCATGCCGAAGAAGCGCAGCGGCTCGCGCCCCGGGTCGACCACCAGGCCCGAGCCGTGCGCGCCGTAGCCGAGGCTGCGGTAGAGGACGGTCCAGGCGAGCCCGACCAGCACGTAGGGCAGAAGGCGCAGGCAGCCGCGCTTCGGGCCGGCGGGATCGAGGAAGAGCGCGTAGGCAAAGAGGTAGGCGCAGATCGCGAGCGCAGCTTCGCCAGCCAAGAGCGCAAGGGCGAGCATGCAGGGCGCAAGCACCGCGCTCAGGCGATGAGCCTGCCGGCGTGCACGATCGTGGAGCGCGAGCACCGGCAGTGCGAGTGCGAGCGCGATGATGGCGTTGCGGTTGGCGACCCAGGAGAGCGAAAAGCCGTGGGCGTCGTCGATCGCGTAGAGTAAGAGCGCGAGCATGCCGACCCAGACGCCGTGGACTTTTGCGACCAGGCGCGCGTAGACGCGAGACAGCGCGAAGAGCGCGAGCGCGAACCACAGCAGGCTGTGGGCGTGCATCAGCCATGGCGTGTTCGGCCAGAGCGCGTAGTCGAGCACGTGGGTGAGCGAGGAGACGGGTCGGAAGTAGGCGAGCAAGAGCTTCGGGTCGGCCCAGAAGCTGGTCATGCCGACTTCCATGTAGGCGCGCGCAGTGGCGGGTTTGCCATCCGCCCAGACGAAGAGGCGTAGCGGGCTGTCGGGGATGCCCTGTAGGTCGCCAGCGCCCAGCAGCACCAGGCGGTGGAAGTAGTCGTCGGCGGCCAGACCCGAGCGCAGCGACGGCGACGCAAGGAGCAGCGCAAGCACCACGATCGCAGGGCCCGCAAGGCGGTGGCAGAGGGCTTGCTTCAAGGCCGATCGCATCGGTGCTTGCCGCGTTGTATCATAAGCGGCTGGCGGCCGGCGCGAGCTGGTTTGCTTAGTGGTGGCGTCCGCAGCGTGGTCGCTGTCGCGCGCAAGGCCGACCATGGCATCTGCGGTGCCCGGAGTCCCTGCTTCGCCCGGAGCATGCACAGCGCTCAGCGCAGGATCTGTGAGTTGATGACCTGGGCCGAAGTCTTCGCGATCACATAGAACCCGGGAAGATTCGGGGTCTCGAAGGTGCCGCGGGGGTTGTGTTGGGTGAGCGAGTCTTTGATCGTGATTGAGCCAGTCTTGTTGTTGCTGACGAAGAAGATCGCGCTGCCACCTTCGTTTGCAGTGTTGTCTTCGATCAGACTGCTCGTCACGTTGAGGACGATCTCGTTTCCGTCGTTGTAGATTGCTCCGCCGTTGCTGCCATTGCCTGAGTTCGCGCCGTGGCCGACTGCCGTGTTGTCGGAGAGCAACGTGTTGATGATCGTCCACGACGGAATGCCCTTCGCATTGCCATCGACGAGGGTGATGTTCTGGACGACTAAGTGAACGCCGGAGTTGGTGTTGCAGTCGCCTGGTCCCGGCGGGTAGACCTGTGCCTTATCGCAGGTGGCCATGTAGAGAATCCGGGTCTTCCCTCCGCCGCTCAGCGTCACCTTGTTGCCGCCGTCGATGACGAGCTTCGTTCCCTTGTCGTTCCGCACTTTCGCCGTCGACGTGAGGACGATCGTGACCGGGGCGGCACCGCAGTTGAAAGTGATGACTCCGCTTGATTCCAAGCACGGCGTTGCAGCCGACAGCTGCGAGCGACGCTGCCAAGAGCAGCACAACCCCGTGCACGCGCTGACTCTTCCTGCGAGACATCACCACCTGCCCTCCAAGCGAACGTTCCCCAGGCCGATCGCGACACCGGCGCTCGGCTTCTGCTCATCCCGCGGTTTTGCGGTCAACCAGAGCACGGTGCCGGCCGCCAAGCCGACGGCGCCCACCACAAAGCCGACGGTTGCGACGTTGCCGAGCGTCGCGGCACTGCTCGACCGGTCGGCAGCGTTGGCATTGTGGCACACGCCGTTGCCGGGACAGGTCTCGTCGGCGCTGTCGAACTTGGATTTCGCTACAAGCGCCAGCACGATGCCGGTGCCGAGCGCGGCGACGCCTATGCTGCCTGCAACAATCGCGAGCACCTTGCGTTTGCCGAGGCCGGTGCTGGGCTTGCCGGTGGCGTCATCCGTCGCGCCGGGCGAGGGTTTTAGCGG
>JADGRG010000671.1 GCA_017881145.1 Sandaracinaceae bacterium
AAGAGCTGTCCAGAAATCGGCGCAGAGCGAGCGCGCCCGCAGAAAAAACCGCAGGAATACTCGTGTATTTCGAGGATTTTTTGGCAGGACGTAAGCCGCTATGAGCCATTTCTGGACAGCTCTTCAGACGCGGCGGGTCGCACGCAGCTTGGCTGCTTTGGTGCGCGCTCGCTCGCGAGCCAGGAGCGAGGCGTAGTCGATGACTTCGGGCATGGGCAAGCGAGGCGTCTCCGGGATCTCCGCCTTGCGCAGCTCGGCTCCGAAAGCCAAGAGCACACGCATCGCAGTCGCAAACTCCGAGGGCCCGGCACTTGCGAGCGCCGCGAGCAGCGCCTCCTGCGCGACGCGCCCAACCTGGCCGCGACGCGCCACCTCGACGAAGCTCGCCAGCAGCGCCTCCTGCGAGAACGCTTCTTCGATAACCAGCTCGGCCGCCACGCGCAGCGCAGCCTTGGCGTCGATGGCGCCCATCTCCAGCAGCACGACCGCTGGCTGGAAGTAGTTGTAGAAAGGGCAGACGCGTGCGCCGTAATCCATGAACGTATCGAGCGGCGAGACGCGGTCGAGGTGGATGAAGATGCGCAGGCAATGATCGCGGCGCGGCAGGTTGGCTGCCAGGTGGATCAAACGCGGAGCTTCGTGGCTCGTGACGGCGGCCTGCTCGAGCACCCGCGTCAGCACGTCGAGGCCAACCCGTCCGGCGCAGAGATCAGCGTAGAGCGAATACACGAAGGCGTCGGTCTCGGCGTCGTCTCCGAAGAGGATCTCGTCGCTCGGAGACGGCAGGGTCTCGCGCGAAGCGAGCAGCGCTCCGAGCTTGAAGCCGACCTGATCGCGCAGAAACGACAAGCGGCCGCGCAACAGGTTGCCGAGGCTCGGCTTGAGCGTGAGGCTGTCCCAGTTGACGCCGTCCAAACGCAGCTTGGCTTCGAGCACCCGGCGCATCTGCTCGGGGCTGCCCGAGAGAATGTGCACGCCCAAGGGCTTGCTGGCGCGGATCTCGCGCAAGAGAGAGGCCGCGCCCGGGACAGTGTGTTTGTCCTTGGCGCGCTCGAAAGCGCGTGAGACCAGGTCGCGCAGCGTGTCGAACTCGGTGCGCAGGTACGTCTTGTCGAGGTCCCAGCGATACACGAGGCGGCGTCGATCGAGGTCGCGGCCGAGCGCTTTGCCCGAAATTCCCACGTCGGAAGGCTAGCACGCAGCCGCCACGCGCAGGCAGATTCCGGCACGGGTCAAAGCTGGAGAACGCTGCATCGGCACGCTATCGTGCCGCGCATGTCCACCACCAAAGGCGCGGACCTGCTGGTTCTGGCTGCACACGCGCCCGAGTTGGTCGGCATGCGGACGACGCTCGGTGACTCGCTGGCCGGTGTCCTGCGCGGCTTGCGCGTGGTGTGCGCGACCATCGGCGTCGGCATGCCAGTGGCGGGCGCAGGCACCATGCGACACCTGCGCGATGCCAAGCCGCGTGCAGTGCTGCTGATCGGCTCGTGCGGCGTGTATCCAAAGCAGGTCGAATACCTCCCGCTGCAACTGGTGGTGCCCGAGCGCATCAACCTGGTCGACGCCTCCGTGCTCGGCGGCAAGACCGCTTTTCCCGCGCCGATGCAAACTGTTCTAGCGCCCGACGCCGCGCTTTCGCACGAGCTCGCCTGCGTCGAACCTCACACCCTGCGCGGTCAGCTCGCGGCCACCCTCGCCATCACCACCGACGACGTGCTGGCCGCACGCCTCGGCAGCAAGAGTGGCTGCCAAACCGAAAACCTCGAAGCCTTCTCGGCGGGCCTCGCGTGTGCTGCGCTCGATCTACCCTTCGCTGTCGTGCTCGCGGTCACGAACGTGGTCGGCAGCCACGCGCGCGAACAATGGGCCAAGCACCAACGCAAAGCCGCTGAACAGTGCGCTCGCATCGTGCTCGACTGGATCCATCGCGGCGCGCGCGGTCTACCCACGCGTTGAAGTGACACACGCAGAGCGCTAGAGTCGACGATCGATGCAAGCCGCGAGCTGCGCAAACGTGCGCACTTCGCGCAACTCGTAGTCTGGGATCTCGACGTCGAAGTGGGCTTCGAGCTCGCTCAAGAGCTCCAGCACTTGCATGCTATCGACTCCGAGGCTCTCGAAGACGTCGCCACCGGGCAGAAGCGTGACTGCGTCTTTCTTGAAGCGCCGCGCTGCCAGCCCCATCAGCTCATCGACCGTGTTCGCCTTCGGCATGATCGTGCGCGATGAAAGCGGATGTGCCCGGGCGCGTCAAGCCGCCACGCGCTTTGCAGGTGGCGCAGCTACGCGCGTGGTGGAGCCTCGGCGACTTGGCTACACTCGCGCACAGATGGGTCCTCTTGCCGGAATGAAAGTGGTCGAGATTGTCGGCCTTGGGCCCGGCCCCTTTGCCGCGATGCTGCTCTCCGACTTGGGCGCGCAGGTGATCCGCGTCGACCGGGCCGACAGCGTCGCGCAACCGGTATCGGAAACCACCTCCTTCGATCTCTTGGCGCGCGGGCGCCCGAGCGTCGGCGTCGATCTGAAAGCGCCATCTGGCAAAGCCTGCGTGCTGCGCCTGCTGGAGCAGAGCGACGGGCTGATCGAAGGCTTCCGCCCGGGCGTGATGGAACGCCTCGGGCTCGGCCCAGAAGTCTGCCTCGAAGCGAACCCGCGCCTGGTCTACGGACGCATGACAGGCTGGGGTCAAAGCGGACCGCTCGCCAGTGCTGCGGGCCACGACATCAACTACATCGCGCTTTCAGGTGCACTACACGGCATCGGTCGCGCGGGTGACAAGCCCGTGCCGCCGCTCAATCTGGTGGGTGACTTCGGTGGCGGCGGCTTGCTCTTGGCGTTCGGCATGCTTTGCGCGATCTACGAGGTCGCGCGTTCCGGTCGCGGACAAGTCGTGGATGCGGCGATGGTCGATGGCGCCGCACTGCTCATGACGATATTCCACGGGATGCACGCGGCCGGCTTCCACCACGACGAGCGCGGAGTGAACCTGCTCGATAGCGGCGCGCACTTCTACGAGACCTACGAGACCGCCGACAGCAAGCACATGGCGATCGGCGCGATCGAGCCTCACTTCTATGCAGAGCTATTAGAGCGCTTGGGTTTGGACGCCGCCACGCTGCCGCGCCAGATGGACCGCGCAGCCTGGCCAGCCATGAAGGAACGCTTCGCGAGCGTCTTCAAAGACAAGACTCGCGATGAGTGGTGTCGCATCTTCGATGGCAGCGACGCGTGCGTGACTCCGGTGCTCGGGCTGCGCGACGCGCCCCAGAATGCTCACCTGCAAGCGCGCGGGACCTTCGTGGAGATCGCAGGTATCCTGCAAGCGGCGCCTGCACCGCGCTTCAGCCGCTCCGAACCTGGGCTGCCAACCCCCGCATCGCGGCCCGGACAGGACACGGACTCGGTGTTGGCGAGCTGGGGCTTTTCCACCGCGGAGGTAGCTGAGCTGCGGCGCTCGCGCAGCATCGCTTGAGAGGAACATGCCCAAGGTCAGCGCGCTTCATATCTATCCGATCAAAGGCTGTGCCGGGATCGAAGTGGGCGGCATCCGACTCGATGCACTTGGGCCCTTGCTCGATCGCCGCTACATGGTGGTCGACGCCGAGGGCAACTTCGTCTCGCAACGCCAGGCACCGCGCATGGCGCTGATTCGGCCGAAGCTGGCACCAACCAGCCTCGTGCTCACTGCGACCGGAATGCAGAAGCTCGCAGTGCCGCTCTCGTCGCGCAGCCCAGCGCGCCGATCCGTCACCGTCTGGGGCGACAAGTTGGACGCCGAGAGC
>JADGRG010000062.1 GCA_017881145.1 Sandaracinaceae bacterium
CCTGCGTCCGGAAGCCTTGTCGCATGCGTATGATCGGCGGCCTCGTCAAGTTCCTGATGACCGCCGCGACGTTGCTCATCATCGTCGGTGCCGTGATGCGCTTCTTCTTCGTCGACGTCTACGACGTCACGCACAACGGCATGGCACCGACCCTGCTCGCCGGCGACCAAGTGCTGGTCTGGCGACACGCTACCGCCGACCTCGCCAACGTCATGGTCTGCGAGCACCCCGCCGACCCAACACGCACCGTGCTGGGGCGCGCCGTTGCATTCTCAGGCCACCTCATCACGACTGACAACCGCGGCAACCTCTATGTCGACAGTGATCGCGCCAACATCGAGGGTGTCGCCACCATCCACTTCTACGATGTGACGCGCAGCCGCCTCTTCAACATGAACCTGGGGCGGATCGAATACCACCGTGGCCGCGGGCACCAATTCTTCCTCGAAGAGGGCACGACCTTCTCGCTGACGCCCTACCAAGTGAACCACGGCGCCTACCTGCTCGGCGACAATCGCTCCGACGCCATCAATGACAGCCGTGAGTTCGGCGAAATCGATCCCGCCAAGTGCAAGGGCCAGGTGTTCATGCGCCTGCTTCCGGCGCCATCCAACGACGACGACATCCGCCACGGATACTTCGCGCTCATCCCGTAAACATAGACGCCTGGTCCGCCATCCGCGTTGCGGCACTCCTTGCAATCCGCCGGGAAGGCCTTGTCAAAGCCCCACTCGCGCCAGCGCGTCTGCATGCACGGGGCCATGTACTTGTCTTCGAAAGGCACGCCCGAGTCCATTCGGTCAGCAACGCGTGGTTATGAGCGTTGACTCAGAAGCTCGCGCGGATGGTTGCTCCGTCGGGAAAGACCGCGTCGACGCGTGCAGCGAGCGCACGCACGGACGGGGATTCCACCGGAAAGCCTGAGATCACGAGCTTGCCTGCGTTCGCGCAGACTGGCTCGCCGGCAAGAGCGCTGGTGATGCCATCGACTTCGAACACGTCGAAGCTGGGCTGCGCAACCCGACACACGCGTGCTCGCAAGCGCCCTTGCACGTCGTCGATGATCTCCACGCTCAAGAGCCAGCCTGCGCGGGGCGATGGTCCACCCCAGGCGAAATGGAGTGAGCTCTGCTGCGGCTGCGCAACCTCGACCGAGGGCAAGAGCGCGCTGCACGGACCACGCTGCGTGTGCGGACCGGAGCAGACGACGCTCGGCGTGGTCTGCAAGAGCTTCGGATCGACGGTCACGTCGAGCGTCATGTCGCGCTCGGCGTCCCATGGCTGCTTGCCCAGCGCACCCAGCTCACCAGCAACGATTTGCGTGTAAGGCGGCTCGTGAAGAAACGACTCCGTATCGAAGGGCGATCCGGAATTGCAGCTGACGGCGGCGGATGAACAAACGGAAGGCACGTATCCTTCGGCGACACAAGCGTGCAAGAACCAGCGGCAGTCACCCAGCCCGTGGCACGCGAACACGGGATCGCCGCTGCCACCGCACTCTGCGAAGAAGTACCCGACGCGACACTCATCGATGGGCGGGCGAACCCCTACGCACTGCACGATGATTTCGCGATGCTCACGCAGATTCTCCGCGATCTCGCCATTGGGAAACGGTGCCTTGCGGTAGCGGAAGCGCTGCCCGATCTCTGGCAGGCGGGCACGAACCATGCCCTCGGGCGCGGCTACGAGAAAGAGGTAGGACGGATCGTCGATGTCCTTGTCGAAGGTGAAACGAAGGGTCTGCGGTCTGCCCGAGAGCAAGCGCAAGATGGTCACGCGCATACCGCCGATGTCGATCGTCTCCCCGGGCGCGAGAATGAGGCGGTCTGCCCGGTAGAGGCGTTCGAACTCGCTCTCCATCAGCGTGCCACCCAAAACCGAGAGCTCCAGCGTGTTGGCCGATGGTCGGTAGATGTCGTGGGCGTGCGGCGCACCACTCAGCACCCAGGAGGAGCGCGGCAAGGGATGGCCATAGAAGTGCCTCAAGAACGGGCCGAAGATCGTGCTGGTGTGCTCGATGGAGTTGACCAGCACGAGGTGCTGGTTGGCGATCTTGCTGTCGTCGATCGGTGCGCGCAGCACCTGCTCGCGGATCGAACGAAAGCCGGCAGTGGCCAGATGGGCTTCGGCGTTGGTGGTGCGCGCGGCTTGCCAGACCTGGAAGTACGCGACCAGAAGTGAGACGCAGAGCGAAAGCACGACCGCTCCAGGTGCTTTGCCCCAGCGCTCGCGCGCGCGTGCGATGCCGCGCAGGAGCACGATGGCGCAGGCTGCCGAGGCCGCGAGCGATGCCGGCAGCACGAGCCGACTGGTCGGATACGACGCCACCATGGGCAAGAGTGAGATGCACGCTCCGGCCAGCATCCAACGAATCTGGCGACCTTCGTCTTTGGGGCGGTCACGCAGGCCCCAACGCAGCGTGAGCACCGTGGCCCCGATCGCCAGCACGCCGATCGTGACCTGCCAGAAGTGCCAACTCGGCAACCGCACCCAGACCTGCGGCGAGAAGATCCCTAGCGACAGTAGCCAGTCGCGCCACGGAGAGCCGAACGCCCACCAGTTGGCGGGCACCGAGAAGAAGAGATCCCCGAAGAAGATCGGGATGCGCTGGCACGCCGAGACGAAGAACGTCCACGGCTCGGTGACTGGATCGATGTACACGCCAGAGTTGAGGGCGCCGTAGCCCAGCAGCGAACGCGCCGCGAGAAAGAGCGCACCCGGAATGCCGCTCGGACAGAGCGCGAGCGCACGCTGCCAGAGCGGACCTCGCTGGTACAGGAGCTCGTACGCAAGCACGTACCCGAGCAGCGGAAACGCCCACTCGCCAGTCAGCATCGCAATCGAGAAACACGCGAGCTCGACCCAGGCACCGGCCCGTGCGCCGTCCTCACGGAAGCGCAGATGCCAGAGTAGACCCAGCACACCGAAGAACATCGCGACGATAGCCGCGCGATTCGCCAGCCAGCTGAGCGGCAGCGTGTGCCCCTCTTCCAGGGCGAAGAGCACGATGGCGATGCACGCGACCGGGCGTGAGAAGAGCCGCTTGAAGAGCGCCGCCGCCACCAGCATCAGCGCCACCCACCAGAGCGTCGAAACCACGTGGTAGGGAACGGGGTTGGTACCGAAGAGCCGGCGATCGAGAATGATCTGGGCGCTGGCCAGCGGGCGCAACATCGAGAGCCGCAGATTCGGCGCTGTCCACCACGGCACGGCGCCGTAGTGCATGAGGGCGCGATTGTCCTCGGGCGTGCCACGCACGAAGTCGAAGAGATCGAGCGGGCCGCGCGGCGCTGGATACACGCCGTCGAGCATCGCCGGCTCGATGAAGTCGTCGGAGGCGAAGCCTGCGGAAAGGGTTGGCCAGCGCAACCAGAGGCCGAGAGCCACCGCAAAAGCGACCGCCGCCGGGTAGGCAAAGCGCCAGCGCACGACCCGGCTCCGGCCCGCAGCTACCGAATCAGAGCACATGGTGCGTGACACCGAATCCTCCGCACCGCACCGTTCCCCCTTTTCCAAAGCCCGCTCGACTGATATCACGGTAGCCTTGTAGGAGCATAACTCGTCGGCGCGTCCAAGAGGCCGCTGGCGAACGCCGCTCCCAGCCGCACGAAGCGGGCCGCATCACGGTGACCCACGAAGGCAAGACCGACGCTTCACGACCCGAAGGCATGCGTGATGGCGTGGAGCTTCTTCGCGTGGAGCTGCCGCGCGTGGCCCTTTCCTCTTGCGAGCTTGCATACCTCGAGCAGGGGGATCCGGACGCGCCGTTGATCGTGCTGGCGCACGGCTTCCCAGACCACCCCAAGACCTTCCTGCCGCTGATGGCGATGCTCTGCTCCGCTGGCTATCGCTGCGTGGCGCCCTATCTGCGCGGGTATGCCCCGTCCACGCTGGACGGCCCCTTCGACCGGCAACGCGTCGGAGACGACCTCGCCGAGTTGGCCGAGGCGCTCTCCCCAAACGCACCGACGGTGCTCATCGGTCACGACTGGGGTGCAGCAGCCACCTACACCGCCGTGGGACGCTGGCCTCAACGCTTCCGCAAAGCCGTGACGCTGGCCGTGCCGCACGTCGCCGCGTTCGAGAAGAACCTGCGCCTCAGCCGCTCGCAGCAGCGGCGCAGCGCCTATATGGCGTTCTTCATGCTGCCAGCGTTGCCTGAGCGCGTGCTGCCACGCAACGACTTCGCGTACATTGATGCGCTCTGGAAGCGCTGGTCGCCCAAGTACACACCGGGCGCCGACTACCTGCGAGAGCTCAAGCTCTGTCTCGCGCAGAGCCTACCCTCGGCGCTCGGCTACTATCGTTCGCTACGCCCATCACGCACCCGCTTGCGCCAAGCCCGCCTCGACGCGCGGATCCCCATCTACGTGCCCTTGCTGCATCTGCACGGCGAAGACGATGGCTGCATCGCTTTCAAGATGAGCAACGGGGAAGAGAAGTACTTCAAGGGTGAGTTCCGCAGCGAGAACCTGCCCGGCCTCGGCCATTTCCTGCACCTGGAAGACCCTCAGCTCATCGCCCGCGCCATCCTCGACTTCATCGGACCAGCGCGCGAGGCCTGAACACCGGCTTCCGGACGCTGAAGGCCAGACACCACCGCACACAACCGCGTTTGTGCGGAGGGCTTCGCGGCATCGAGCCGCGTGCTTCCCAAGCGCAATCGTGTCATCTTGTAGACGGTGTGAAGCCCCGCCCAAAGAGCGAGGCTCAGCCCAACTGGAGCAATCACCTTCGTGCCGAGTGAGTCCCGCCACCGCCAGCCTGTGCGACGCTTGCTGCGCGTAGGGACGCTCGCCACCCTCGGCGTCGCCTTGGCCGGCTGCGCCATCGTGACGCGAGGCAACTACAGCTACGACCAGTGTCAGGACCACTGCGCCGACCCGAACTGCTGGGTTTACACCGTCTGCAGCGGCGCGGCGGTGACGAGTGCGGATGCGGGGGCAAGCGACGCGGGGGCAAGCGACGCGGGGGCAAGCACGACGATCACCGACGCACACGTCGCCCCGCGACGCGATGCCTCGGTGCCGATCGTGGAGCGAGATGCCCAGAGCGTGCTGAGCCCCGACGCTGCACCTGCACCACCTCCAGACCCTTGTGCGAAGGCGCCGTGCACGAGTGACCAAAACTGTTCGCCAGCGGGAACCTGCGTGAACAAGGTGGACCTGCCTGGCACCTACGACGTCTCGGTGGCATTTGCCGTGGTTTCCTACGCTGATTGGCTGAGCTACTGCTTCAGTTGCGACTGTGGAATCCTGAGCCTTCCGAAACTCCTCTGTGCCTGCGCTCCCAACACCTTCGTCACGGTGTTAGTGAACGGCAACGCGGTCGGCCACACCACAACCGTCCGCAACAACTTGCATCCAACCTGGCCCCCACCTCCGGCTGAAACGCCGATTGAGATCGACATCACCAGCCCCGAGGATGTGATCACCTTCGTGGTCGCCAGTGAAGGCCTGTCAGTCACCCTGATCAAGAACCCGGTCATCTTCCGCTGCGATGCCAATATCACGGGGCTTGCGATCGGCACGCTCGCCTGCACTTCACCCTGGAGCTCAATCTCCGCGCCCGATCCGACGAAACCTGCCAACCTGCCGCCGACCGACCTGCTCTACCGTGTCGCGGCTGAAGTCACGAAGAAGACCCTGCAGTAAGCAGGGCTGTAGTGCAGCCGCAAGGCCTGCCGCCTTCCATCGTCTCCCCAAGCTCGGCTAGGCTGGCGGGCTCGCAAAGACCTCGGGAAGGACTGTCTCCATGATCAAGCTCGCTGACTACGTCTTCCAGCACCTCGCGGATGTGGGGGTTCGCCATGTCTTCGTGATGACCGGGGGCGGTGCGATGCATCTGAACGATGCGCTCGGCAAGGAGAAGCGTCTCACATACATCTGTAATCACCATGAGCAGGCGTGTGCGATGGGCGCGGAAGGCTACGCGCGCGTCGCGGGCAAGCTCGCGGTGGTCAACGTCACCACCGGGCCCGGCGGCATCAACGCGCTCAATGGCGTGTTCGGCGCATACACCGATTCCATCCCCATGCTGGTGATCTCGGGACAGGTGAAGCGTGAGACCTGTATGGGTTCCTACCCCGGCATGACGCTGCGACAACTGGGCGATCAAGAGGTCGACATCATCCGCATGGCGGCGGGTGTCACCAAGTATGCCGTGCTGGTGCAGGACCCGACGCAGATCCGCTACCACCTGGAGCGCGCCATCCATCTCGCACAGAGCGGCAGACCCGGACCGACCTGGCTCGACATCCCGGTCGACGTCCAGGCGGCACAGATCGATCCGGCCGCACAGCGCGCCTACGATCCCGCGCAAGACGCACTGCCGCTCGATCACAAGCGCCTAGAGATGCAGTGCGACCAAGTGCTGGCGAAGGTCGCTGGTGCAGCACGCCCGGTGTGCCTGGTTGGCAGTGGCGTGCGCCTCTCGAAGTCGGAAGTGCTCCTGGAGCAAGCGATGCGCAAGCTCGGGATTCCCGTGGTGGGCGCTTGGACCGGCGTCGATCTGCTCGGCGATGACGATCCGCTCTACTGCGGGCGCGCCGGCACC
Source organism: Sandaracinaceae bacterium (assembly GCA_017881145.1). Taxonomy (GTDB): domain Bacteria; phylum Myxococcota_A; class Polyangia; order Polyangiales; family JAFGIB01; genus JADGRF01. The sequence goes on from JADGRG010000062.1 coordinate 6,556, forward strand.
ATCGGCGACCGCGCGGGCAACTTCGTGGTGCAGAGCTCGGATGTGCTCCTGGTGCTGGGCAGCCGTTTGCCGATTCGCCAGGTCGGCTACGACTTCAAGAGCTTCGCCAGACACGCATTCAAGATCCAGGTCGATGTCGATCCGGCGGAGCTCGACAAACCCTACTGCAAGCCGGATCTCGGCATCGCTTGCGACCTGCACGAGTTCCTCAGCACGCTGGACCGCCGCATCAAACAACCCGCACCCGAACGACACGCCAAGTGGTTGGCGTGGGGCAAGGCGCGCATCAAGCGCTATCCGGTGCTGCAGGCAAGACACACCGCGCCAGCGAAGCTGCTCAACCCCTACCACTTCGTTCACACGCTCTTCGAAAGCTTCACCAAGGACGAGGTGATCGTCTGTGGCAACGCCACGGCGTCGATCGTCCCGATGCAAGCCGGCCGGGTGCAGAAGGGCCAGTGCCTCTTCGCCAACGCGGGCAGCGCATCCATGGGCTACGACTTGCCGGCAGCTATCGGTGCAGCCATCGCGCGTGGCGGCAAGCGCGTGATCTGTTTTGCAGGCGATGGCAGCTTACAGCTCAACATCCAGGAGCTGCAGACGCTCGTGCACTACAACTTGCCGGTCAAGCTCTTCGTGCTCAACAACGGCGGCTACGTCTCGATCCGCCAGAGTCAGAAGAACTTCTTCGGTCGCCTGATCGGCGAAGGACCCAAGAGCGGCGTGACGTTCCCAGACCTGGTGAAGCTCGCCGCTGCGTATGGGATTCCCGCGCTTCGAGTCGACACGCAAGATTTCATGTCGCGTATCGCGCCGCTGCTCGAACAACCTGGCCCCGTGCTCTTCGACGTGATGCTCGACCCCGAGCACGTGTTCGAGCCCAAGTCGTCATCGAAGCAACTTCCGGATGGGCGCATCGTTTCAGCACCGCTCGAAGACTTGGCGCCCTTCCTGGACCGCAAAGAGCTGCTAGAAAACCTGCTCATTCCACCGCTCGACAACGGTTAGACGAAACGCCTGGAGCGTGAGACACGCGTTCCTCTTCGAGGAACGGCGGGCATCAACCCGGCTGCGCTTGCGACTCCATGCGCTCCAGCGCGAGGTCGTGGGCGCTGTGATAGGCGCGACCCAGGCGTGACCAGTCGAACTCCCAGGAACGGCGCTCGACGTCGTTGCGCAGCTCGACGCGCTGCCGCCGCGTCAGCGAGCAATATTGGAACAAGCGATCGGCGAGCTCTCGGGCTGCGTCTTCGAAGCTGCGACCGCGCCGCTGCAGCACGGAGAGACCCCAGGACTCGTGATCGGGCAGCGTGTCTCTCACGTAGCGACCAAACCCGGCTAGGTCGCTCGAAAGCGCTGGCGTTCCGAGCGCCATGCATTCGAGCGGCGTGTAGCCCCAGGGCTCGTAGGCGCTGGGGAAGAGGCCCAGGTGACAGCCGCGCACGAACTGTTCGTATTCGATGCCCCAGAGCGGCGAGACCGGCGTGATGAACTCCGGATGGTAGACGACCTTCACAGGGTCTTCGGCGCGGTTCCAGAGCTGCACGCGCCGCAGCTGGTTGAGCACCGGGTCGTTCTGGTCGTCCTCGAGGATGTGCGTGACGATCGGTGGAAGCACGTCCATGCGGAACGCGGCCTGAGTGCGGCGATAGCGCAGTTGCCAATACTCTTCGACCAAGTCATCCAGACGCAGGCGTTCTCCGGCGGCAGCACGACGCGAAAGCTCGTCGCCGACACGCTCCACGATCTTGTCGCAGACATCTTCCAGCTCGTTGAGCACGCCGCGCTTCTCCAGCACCAGCGGGTTGAGCGAGCGGGTGGGACGCGCAGTGACGATGAAGAAGACGATGGTCACGCCCAGCCGCACAGCCTTGAGCTGGGTGTTTAGCTGAGCCAGGGCCTCGATGCAGAGATCGAAGCCCTTGTTGTGCGGCTCGAAGCGACCGCTGGTGAACATGTAGATGGTGCGGTCGAGATCGAAGCGCTGGTTGGGGAAGAAGTACCCCATCGTGAAGGTGTGCAGCCGCTCCTTGAAGTTCGCGTGGAAGGTCTGGAAGTCGTGGCC
>JADGRG010000672.1 GCA_017881145.1 Sandaracinaceae bacterium
GGGATGTTGCGCGCCGCTGGTGGCGATGCAGCGTGTACGTACACAGATGTGGGCAGCTGGACTCTTCGCAGCGTGTCTCGGACTCGCGGGCTGTAGTGCCGGTGCATCGGTGCCGCCGGCCGGAGAGCTGCTGCACGGGCGTACGCCGCGTGAGGTTCATGGCATTGACCACGCCGAGCGCCTGACCGACGGGGTCGTGCCTGCCGACGGCGACCCGTGGCACACCGATCTATCGGCGGTCTTCCAAGGCGGAGCGTATGCCGTCTACGACTTGGGCGCGGTCTCGCCGGTTGTGGCGATGCTGCTGGTCGGGGACAACAACGACCGCTTCAACGTAGAGGTCTCCGAGGACGGCCGACGCTACGTTCCGTTGTGGGAAGCGCCGAGTGTGGACGGTGCCGGCATGCGGCCACGCCTGGTGTCCGGCCTTACGGGACGCGGCCGCTTCTTGAAGCTGACCGCGCAGGGGGGCGATCCCTACGTGAGCATCGGCGAGCTGATGGTGTTCGGCACGCAGCCAGCGGTGTGGCCTCCCAAGCTCGAACGCAGCAGTGGGCATGGGCCCCTGTTTGCGGTCGAGCGTTGGCTGGTCGGCTTTGGCGCGGCGCTGGCGTTCTTGTGTCTGTGCGCGCTGCGCCGCGTTCCGCGCGTTGTGCTGGTGTTGGGCGCGGTTGCCGCCACCGTAACTACGGTGTTGTGCGCTCGGGTGCTGATCGCGCAGTGGCCGGTGGCGTTCGACCTTGTGGAGCTGCTGCGCGGCGTACTGGGCGCTGTCGGCGCCATCGCGGTGCTCGTGTGGAGTTTGCCGGAGCGCTGGGTGCGGCCTCGTGTGCTGCAGGCGGCACTCGGCGTGCTCGGCCTGGTCAGCGTGCTCGCGTTCTACAATTTCGGCAGGCCGTGGTTCTATGACCAGGAGCAAGGCCGCTTCACCCCCGTGCATTCGTATGACATGCGGGTCTATTTTCCGGTCGCCAAGTACTTCGACGAGCTTGGTTTCGAGGGCGTGTATCTGGGCAGCGTCAAGGCCTACCTCGAAGCGCGGCACCTGCCGCCTTCGACGGTGGCCCACGTGGAGCTGCGCAACCTGCACACGAATCTGATGGTGCGTGCGCGCGACGTGATGCCGCAAATCGATGGCATCAAACAGCATTTCAGTGCGGCGCGCTGGCAAGAGTTCGTGGCCGATATGAGCTACTTTGTGCGCTCGATGGGGCCGGGCGATTACCTCGGCAGCCTGCGCGATCATGGCGGTAACGCGACGCCTGTGTGGCTCGCGATCGCCCATCTGATGTTCGCGCACGCGCCAGCCAACGAGCGCACGCTGACTATCGCGGCGCTGCTCGATCCGCTGCTGCTCGCGCTCACCTTCGTGTGCATCGCCCGCAGTTTTGGCATGCGCGCGATGCTGGTGTGTCTCTTAGTCTTCGGCTCGACCGATTTCCCGATGTTCGGCAGCAACTGGGCCGGCGCCACGCTGCGCTTTGACTGGATGGCGACGCTCGGCCTCGGCGCGTGTGCGCTGCGCACGCGAAGGCCGGTGCTGGCGGGGGCGTTGCTCGCGCATGCCGGTCTGGCTCGCGCATTCCCGACGCTGGCACTGCTCTTCGTGCCCGTGCCCGCCATGCTGTACGCCTTGTTCGACCGAACAGGCCATGGCGTGCGCTCGGGTCTGCCCTCGCTCGCCGACCTGCGCCTCGGGCATCCCTGGCTCCTGCGCACACTGCTCTCCGGTGCGCTGACCGTCGCATTGCTCGTTGGCATGTCTGGGGCGATGTTCGGCTTCAGCAAGGCCTGGGTCGGCTGGGCCGAGAAGATCACGCTGCACACCGAAGATCCGAATCTCAACCACGTAGGCGTGCGCACCGTGATGAGCTTTGATCCCGACATGGTCGACGCCAAGCTCGCGGGCGTAGCCGTGGGCGGTCCGTGGTCTCCGTGGCAGAACGCACAGATGGCTACGTACAAGCGGCACACTGCGATGGCCTGGGCGCTGCGCCTCGCGTTCCTTCTGATGTGCCTCTTGGCTTGCCGCCGCGCCCGCCCGGAACAAGCCGCGCTGATCGGCACGATGCTGATCCCGGTGCTGCTGTACCCGGCAAACTACTACTGCCAGTACATGTTCCTCCTGCCCTTACTCGGCGTGGACCAGCGCCTGCGCACCCGCGGCTTCATCGAAGCGGTGCTCTTGCTGATGAGCACGGCCGAGTATTTCACGCTGCACGGCCCCGGCGACGTGCGCTTCTTTCTGGAGAGCGTAATCCTGCTCGTCGGCTACGCGCTGGTGCTCGTGCCGCTGTGCCTGGAGGCGCTGCGTTCGGTGACGACGTTGCAGCGCGAGCCTGGGTAGTCGGCCGCGGCTGAGAAGCATGAGGGACATGCCTCGTGGTGTGGGTTACGCCACAAGCGGCTCGCGGCTGATCGCGCCATCACTGGTGATGCCGCCGCTCGTGACGTAGAGCTGGCCGCCGGTGATGACGACTTCGAGGTCCATGCGCTTGCTGACCAGCGCTTCGAGTTCGGCGATCAAACTCGATGGGAACGCGACGAGTTCGATGTCTTCGCCGCGATGGATGCGCTCGCCCGCGATGGCGCGCTGCAGGATGCGAGGGTCTTGGTAGGTGCATACGACCACGCGCTCAGCGGCCTTGCTGGCCTTATGCAGCCGCTCGGCGCTCGGCCGCCCGATGTCGATCCACAGCTTCACGCGGCCATCGAGCGAACGCACCCACAGCGCGGGCTCGTCGGGCTCCGACAGACCCTTCGAGAAAGCGATGTCAGCCTCCCAGAACAGGCAATACGCCAACACACGCGTGAGCATGTAAGGCAGTCCCTCGGAAGGATGGCGCGCGATGCGCAGCTCGAAGCTCTCGTAGACCACGCGGTCGGAATCACTGAGCGTCACGCGGAGGTTGTGCAGCGTCGCAGTATTGGCCATCACCCGGCAGTCCTGAAGGATCCCCTCGTTCTCTCGCAGACAGCTCGCGTGTAAGCGATCGAACTTGCTGAGGTTTACGGCGCGTGGAGCGCGGCCGGTCAAAACGTTCGTGGTTGGGGAATTTGTGCGCGTTGCGGCGTGTTATCAGTGGCATGAAGACAAGGAATCTTTCTCGGTCGGCGCTCGGTCAACGCTCGGGCGCGCGGTTGTTCGGCTTGGAGCACACCCGGCTGATGATGGACGAGATGTTCGGCGCGGACTTGCATCTGGCGCGAGTGCGTTCGCTGGCCAACGGGGTCGCGGGTGTTCTCAATGCTTCGCTGGCGTCGATTGCGGCGATTGGACGAGCGTACGCAGCGCTTGCAGGTATCGAGCGCAAGAGCGGTGTCAAACAAGTCGACCGCTTGCTGAGCAATGACGGGGTCGCTCTACGCGATGTGATGCATCTGTGGGTCTGTCACGTCGTGGGCGACACGCCGAAGATCGTCGTGGCGATGGACTGGACGGACTTCGACGACGACGACCACACGACGCTGTGCGTGTCGTTGATGACGACTCACGGTCGCGCCACTGCACTGGCATGGAAGACGGTCAAGAAGTCCAAGCTCAAGCGACGGCGCACCGGCTACGAACTCAAGATGGTGAAGGACCTGCACGAGTGGCTGCCGGAGCATGTGAGCGTAGAATGGCTTGCGGACAGGGCATTCGGCTATCGCGAGCTATACGAGTTGCTTGGGAGCTACGGCTGGCATTACACGATCCGCTTTCGGGAGAACATCAAGATCTACGAGGGTGACGATTGCAGCTTGCCCGCGTCGGCGTACGTACCTGCCAACGGCCGCGTGCGAAAGCTGGTTGCACCGCAGGTCACGCATCAACGCTTCAAGCTGCCGGCTGCGCTGTTCGTCAAGCGCAAGGGCATGAAGGATGCGTGGTGCTTGGCGACCTCGCGAGTTGATGCTGATGCCGGCGACATCGTTCGCGCGTACAGCAAGCGCTTCACGATCGAAGAAACGTTTCGCGACACCAAGGACGTGACCTTCGGTTTGGGTCTACGGGCAACCCACATCCGCGACGCCGACCGCCGTGACCGGCTGCTGCTTCTCATCGCGATCGCGCAAACGCTGCTCACGCTCTTGGGAGCAGCGAGCGAAGCCTCGGGCCTGGATCGCACCCTGAAGACCAACACGTCCAAGCGTCGCACGATGTCACTGTTGAACCAGGGCATCGAGTGGTACGGCGATCTCAGTCGCGGGCTCATGCGCGAAGAGCGCGCCCAGTTGCTTCTCCATCACTACGAGAAGATCTTGCGCGACCACAAATTCCTCGCTCAAATCCTCCTCTTCGATTCGACTGTGCAGGTGCAGAAATGAGGGGATGGGTCAGGAAGCAGATAGCATCGATGCGAGCCGCAAGTTCGTCTTGTTGCCAACGTCGTTCATGCGCTGAGGGAGAGGGAAGCCCACCTTGAGCACCCACCCCCGTTCCAAGCGCAAGCCCCCGTAGGGCCAGCCTTGGGGTGGCAGCATCGTTCAGCCTCGGGCCGAACCCTCACCAAGAGGCGGAAGCATTCAAGCTCGGATTCACGGGCTCTCTCGAACTCAAGGTGTTTGATCTGGGAGGGTTTCACCTGCTGCGACTCGGAACACCAACACCAAGAGAC
>JADGRG010000673.1 GCA_017881145.1 Sandaracinaceae bacterium
ACTCGCGCTGGAAGCCCGAAGTGATCGACATCACCGAGAGCAGCGCTGCCACGCCGAGCGCCACGCCCGAGATGGCGATGACGGAAATGACCGAGACGCTCGCGCGTTTCTTGCTGCGCAGGTAGCGCAGTCCGACGTCGAGGGCGTAGGCCATGGCCCGTGCGTCTACCACGGCGCGACACCCAGGCAAAGCAGGAGCCGGCATCTCCACGCTTTGCAGGGCTTTCGCACCTGGCTATGGTTCCGACCACGGTCATGCAGAAGAAGCCTTATCCGCTGGCGGCCGCGCGCACGCAGAGGGAGCAGGACAAGGCGCACGCGCAGGTTGCGCTGGCCGCGCGACAAGCCGAGCTGGTGCAGGCGCAGAGCGTCGTCACCCAGGTCGAGGCCGCGTTCGCAGCGCAAAAGGAGTTGCGTGATCGGCGGGCTTCGTCACACACCGGAGCCGAGCTGGCACGGGCCGGCGCGCATGCCCGTCACCTCGCGGCGCAGGCGCGCGAGCTGGAGGCGGCGCGGCAGGTGGCGCGTAGGCGGCTAGCGCAGGCAGAGCGCGCTTTGCGTCGAAGTGAGTTAGTGCTGACGGCGGCACTCGTGGATCACGAAGTGATCGATCGGCACCACGCGAGCTTCGATGCGACGCAGCGCAAGGCGGCGGAGCGTGAAGCTGAGGACGAAGTGGAAGACCACTTTGGGTCGCGGCGTAAGGCCTGACGCGCGTTCGGGGCGCGAGCCAGCGCGCTTACTCGCGCAGCGTCTCGTCGAGCTCCTTGAGCAGCTTCTTGGCTTTCGCGGACAAGCGCTTGGGGACCTGCACGTGGACCACCACGATGAAGTCGCCTTTGCCGTCGCCGTTCAGGCGCGGGATGCCCTTGCCGCGCAGCACCACGGTCTCGCCCGGCTGGATGCCAGCTGGCACGTGCACCGTCGAAGTGGTGTCGTCGAGCAAGGCGATGTCTAGCTCGGTGCCGAGCGCTGCTTGTGGAAACGAGATGGTGGTCTCCTGGATCAGCTCGTAGCCTTCGCGCTGAAACCGCGGGTCGGGCTCGACCGAGACTTCGACGTAGAGATGCCCGGCCGGTCCGCCCAGGCGCCCGCCGAGGCCTTGGCCTGGCACACGCAGGGTCTGCCCGTCGTCAATGCCGGCCGGGAAGGTGACCTTCACGCTGCGCTCGATGTTGACGTGACCACTGCCGTGACACTTGCCGCAGGCTTGCTCGACCGTGCTGCCCATGCCCTGACAGTTGGGGCACGAGGTCTGCAAGAGCACGAAGCCGCGCGAATGAGTGATCTGTCCGCTGCCCTGACAGCGCGCACAGACTTTGCGTTTGCCGCCCTCGGCGCCCGAGCCGTCGCAGGTCTCGCACGGGCCGGGATGCGCCAGCTGGATGTCTCGCTTCAGGCCGGCGGCGGCATCTTTGAGCGTGATACGCACGCCGGTGCGAAGGTCCGCGCCGCGCTCCGGACCGCCGCGCCGTGCACGACGCCCGAAGGGGGAGCCGCCTCCGAAGAAGTCCGCGAAGATATCGCCGAACTGGCTGAAGATGTCCTGGACGTCGCTGAAGCCTTGCCCCTGACCGGAGAGCCCGCTGTGTCCGAATTGATCGTAGAGCGAGCGCTTCTGCTGGTCGGAGAGCACACCGTAGGCTTCCGAAGCTTCCTTGAACTTCTCTTCGGCGGCCGGGTTGTCCGGGTTGCGATCGGGATGCAGCTCGAGAGCCAGCTTCCGATACGCCTTCTTGATGTCGGCGAGCGCGGCGCTGCGTTCCAACTCAAGCACTTCGTAGTAATCGCGCTTCGCCATGCCCGACCAGAATTCGATGCGGCAACATAAGTCGTGTGCTCGGTGGGTCAAGAGCGTTCTGCCGCCTAGCGTTAGAGTTGGCACCTGCGCAGGTGCTCAGCATGGGTGGGCTTGCGGTCGACGCGGTACGCCCCATAGTGCTGCGGACTCTCGATGCTGACTTCGGTTTACCTGCATTTTCCGTGGTGTTTGCAGAAGTGCCCGTATTGCGACTTCGCCTCGGCCACCATCCGGCGCGCCGAGGTTCCGCATGCGACCTATGCCGACGCGCTCCTCTGCGAGCTGGAGTTTCGCGCGGGGCAGCAAGAGCTCGGCACACTCGGCTCGGTCTTCTTCGGCGGCGGCACGCCATCGCTCTGGGATGCCGCCGAGCTCGGCCGGGTGCTGCATGCGATTCACGCGGCGTTCGGTGCCAAGCTCGGAAGTGTCGAGGTCACGGTCGAATGCAATCCGTCGTCCTTGGATCGCGAGAAGGCCGCGGCCCTGCGCGAGGTCGGCGTGAATCGAGCTTCGATCGGCGTGCAGTCGCTGGATGACGCGCGCCTGCGATTCTTGGGACGGCTGCACGACGGCGAAGGCGCCCTGCGTTCGGTGCGGGGGGCAATGCTGGAGCTGCCGCGAGTCAGTGCCGATCTGATGTTCGGCATGCCCGGCCAGCGCGCACCGGATTTTCTCGATGAGCAATCGAAGCTGCTCGAGCTTGGTCTCTCGCACCTCTCGGTCTACGCGCTCACCGTGGAAGCGCAGACCCAGTTCGGCGAGCTGCATCGCAAGGGCAAGCTCACGCTGGCCAAGGAAGACGACTACGCCGACACCTTCTTGGCCACCGAGCGCGCGCTGGCCGAGCGCGGCTTTGCGCACTACGAAGTGTCGAACTACGCACGACCGGGTGAGACCTCCATCCACAACCAGCATTACTGGCGAGGTGGCGATTATCTCGGTCTAGGCGCTGCAGCTGTAGGCTGCAGGTGGTCCGCAGCCGGGTGCGCGCGACGCTATCGCAACGACCCCAATCCCGCACGCTACATGGAGCGGTGCCAGAGCCAGGCCGTGGAGGTGTTCGAGGAAACGCTGGACGGCCAGGCCATCGTGCGCGAGGGCTTGATGCTGGGGCTGCGCACGCAAGAAGGCGTGGATGTGAAAGAGATAGAGGCCAGGGCTGGAGTCGAGGTGCGAACGGGTCGGGAGCGAGAGCTGGAGCGCGCGCTGCAGAGTGGCAACGTCCTGTTGCAAGGTGATCGCCTGGTGGTGCCGCACGAACGCTGGCTGCATCTCGACTCGATCGTCGCGGATCTCTTTTGAGAGCGGTGGTGTTCAGCGGCGCTGGTAGGTGAAGTAGGTGGCGCCTTCGCCGCGTCGCTCTTCCACCACGGCCCACTGGTTGGGCGGAAAGCGCGGGAAGAAGGTGTCGCCTTCGTAGGTCGCGTCCAGCTCGGTCAGGTACAGGCGCGTGGCTAGCGGCAGGGCTTCTGCGTAGAGCTGTCCGCCGCCGATCACGCGTGGCTCGTCGTCGGTCTGCCGGGCCAGCGCGATGGCGCTTGCGAGGTCCTTGGCCATTTCGACGCCCTCGATCCGCCGCGCCGGGTTGCGACTGACCACGATGTTGCGGCGCTTGGGCAGTGGCTTGCCCATCGAATCGTAGGTGGCGCGGCCCATGATCACCGCGTGGCCGATGGTCAGTGCGCGGAAGTGCTTGAGATCCTCGGGCAGATGCCAGGGGATGCGATTGGCTTGGCCGATGACGCGGTTCTTCGCCATCGCAGCCACCAGCACCAGTGCTTGCCGCTCTGCCATGGCTCAGACGGAGACCTCGGCCTTGATGTGCGGATGCGGATCGTAGCCTTCGAGCTTGAAGTCCTCGTAGCGGAACGAAAAGAGGTCTTTGACCTCCGGGTTGAGCTGCATGCTGGGCAGCGCGCGCGGCTCGCGCGTCAGCTGCAGCCGCGCTTGGTCCAGATGATTCTGGTAGAGATGCGCATCACCGAAGGTGTGGACGAAGTCTCCAGGTAGAAGCCCGCTGACTTGCGCGACCATCAGGGTGAGCAGCGCGTAGCTCGCGATGTTGAAGGGCACGCCGAGGAAGATGTCGGCGCTGCGCTGGTAGAGCTGGCAGGAGAGTGCGCCGTCCTGCACGTAGAACTGAAAGAGCGTGTGGCAGGGCGGTAGCGCGACTTGCTCGGCTTCGAGTGGGTTCCAGCCGCTCACGATCAGCCGGCGGCTATTGGGGTTGTCACGGATCTGCGCCAAGACCTGCTTGAGCTGGTCGCAGCCGTCCGGCGCGTAGCAGCCGTCGGGTTGCTTGCTGGCGCCGAAGTTGCGCCACTGGTGGCCGTAGACCGGACCGAGGTCACCGGCTGCGCGTCCGAAGCGTGCGCATTGTTCGGCCGTCGCCCACTCGTCCCAGATCGACACCTTGTGCTCTCGCAGGTAGTCGAGGTGGGTCTCGCCGCGGATGAACCACAAGAGCTCGTGCACGATCGAGCGCAGGTGCACTTTCTTCGTGGTCAGAAGTGGGAAACCCTCGCGCAGATCGAAGCGCATCTGATGGCCGAAGATGCCGCGCGTACCGGTACCGGTGCGGTCTTGCCGATCGCGGCCGCGGTCGAGCACGGTCTGGAGCAGTTCTAGGTAGGCTTTCACGAGCTTCACCGACACGCCCGCTGCGGGCTCTTTGGCGCCCGAGCATAGCCGTGCTCCGTCCGTTTGGGGACCGGGCCCGGCGCCCTGCACACGTTTCGAATTTCGCGATGCGGCGTCGGCGCAGAGGTATGTCCGGCCGCGACTGGCCGTGCTACTACCCGGCCGCCGTGGAGTTGGATTTCGACCGAGTGCAGGCCAAAGGTCTGGTCAAAGTCTTCGGACCGACCCGTGCCCTCTCGGGTATCGACGTGACCTTCGAGGCCAAGACCGTCACCGCCGTCGAGGGGCCGAACGGTTCCGGCAAGAGCACGCTGCTGAGTCTGCTCTCGCTGCTGGCGCGGCCCACTCGCGGCGAGATCCGCTTCGGCAGCTACGGGGCACGCGACACACCCGGCCTGCGCGCGCGCATCGGGGTGCTGGCGCACGCGGCGATGGTCTATCCAGATCTGACCGCGCACGAGAACCTCCAGCTTGCAGCCGAGCTCTACGGCCTGCCGTCGCGTGGCGACGAGCTCAAGGCGCTCGGCGATCGCTTCGGCCTCGGTGCATGGGCCGGTCGGCCGGCACGAACCTACTCGCGCGGGCAGCTGCAGCGTCTCTCGCTGGCGCGGGCGGTGTTACACCAGCCGCGTTTGCTCTTGCTCGACGAGCCGTCGACGGGGCTCGATGCCAGCTCGGTCGAGCGCTTGGTCACCGCGGTGCTCGCCGAACGCGAGCGTGGTGCCATCGTGGTGCTGGTCACGCACGACAGCGCGCTCAGTGAACGTCTGGCGGATCACCGCATCGAGTTGCGCCAAGGCCGGCTCGCGGAGGCAAGTGCATGACCCTCTGGCACGCGGCATGGATGATTCTGCGCAAGGACCTACGGATCGAGCTGCGTACCGGTGAGGTCGTGGTCACGACAGCGCTCTTTGCGACGCTGGTCGCAGTGATCACCTCGCTTGCCTTTTACGTCAACGAGCAGACCGCGCTGCAGGTCGCGCCGGGCGTGCTCTGGGTGGCCGTCGCGTTTGCCGGCGTGCTCGCGATGGGACGCACCTGGAATCGCGAACGCGAAAACGATGCGTTTCGTGGGCTTTTGCTCTCGCCAGCGCCGCGAGCTGCGATCTACCTGGGCAAGACGCTGGGCACCTTGGCGTTTCTTGCGGTGGTGGAGAGCGTGCTGCTGCTGGAAGTCGCGGTGCTCTTCAACCTCGACCTGGCGAAGTTGGCCGGGCCGCTCTCGGGCTTGCTGGTGCTGGGCACCATCGGCTTCGCCGCGACCGGCAACCTCTTCGCCGCCATGGGCGTGCGGACCGGCGCACGCGACATGGTGCTGGCGGTGGCGCTCTTTCCCGTGATCTCGCCAGCCCTGCTCTGCGGAGTGGTCGCGACTCGCGAGCTTCTGGGCGGAGCACCGGCGCACGAGATCTGGAACTGGGTGCGCATCCTGATCGCGTTCGACGCAGCCTTCGTCACGGCGGGACTTCTCTTGTTTGAGCCGCTGGTCTGCGATTGAGCAGCGCTAGTCCATCGAGTCAATCGAGTCAATCGAGCTTGGCGAGCTGTAGACACACGCTGTCTGGCTGTCCCTTGTGCGTGTTCGAGAAGGTGTATTCGACGTACTTCCGGCCCCGCGCGTGATTGATGTAGTAGGCCTGCGTGTTGTCCACGGACAGGAAAGGCTTGTGCTGGCCATCGACCTCGGTGCCGACCAGAAAGAGCGTGTTCTTAGGGTCCTTCTTCGACACCGTGGCGACCGTCGCGTTCAGCATCGAGAGCGTATTCGGATCTTCCACGCGTAGACGCACGGTCGCGCCCTCGGGCACGCGCACCTCCAAACAGCGTCGCTGCTCGCCCATGATGTTCTGGTCCTTCTGCGAGAAGATGGCGCCTGCTCCCGGGCAGATGCGGTTGTCTCCTTTGGCGTCGGGCGTGCACACCGACTTGGCCCGGCCGCGCTCGATCCGCGCCACCACGTTGTGGCGAAAGAGCGAGTAGATCTGGAAGATGCTCACCTTCTCGTCCAGCACCGGCGTGACTTCGATCTGCGCGCGTGAGCCCTGCGCGATGGCCACCGCTTGCCCGCTGTAGTCGCGCATGCGGGCGGGATATTGATCGCTCAGATCGTGCAGCTCGTTCGGATCGTTGCGCAGGTCGTAGTATTCGGTGCGACTGGCGCGCGGCTCGTGCATGAACTTGAAGTCGTTCTCGATGAAGCCGATGTAAGCGGCGCCGAAGGCCGCGAAGAAGAGACGCCGTGGCCAGCGATCATCCCGGAAGACACTCTGGCCGTGATGGCGAGGGTCGGAGTCTTCGCCGAGCGCATCGAGGATGGTGGGTAGCAGATCCATGTGACCGGCGAGGCGGTCGGAGGAGCGCTGTGCAGCACCCAGCGTCGCGGGAAAGAGCCGCGGGTTGAGCATGACGAAGGGCACGTGCAGGCTCGGTTCGTAGAACGAACGCCGGCCCGGTGTGGCGCGTGCAGGCTCGTTGATTTGAATGCCGTGGTCGCCGAGGAACACGAAGAGCGTGTCGTCGGCCAAGCCGCGCGCCTCGAAGCCGCGCACCAATTCTTCGAACACATCGTCGATGTAATAGACGCCGTTCAGGTAGCGCGAGAGCTCGCTATTGCCCTTGAAGGGGCGCGGTGTCCAGGAGCTTGGCAGCTCGAAGGGGTAGTGTGGCGCGATGGAGATCATCAGCGCCGCGAAGTGATCGCCCTTGGGCAACGAGTCTACCCACTTGAGCGTCGCGTCGACCATGGCGCGGTCGTCGGTGCCCCAGAGCATCGGCTGCCACTTCTTGTTGCGCAGCATCAGATCTTCGGCGTCCAGCTCGGTCTCGTAGCCGCGCCGTCCCAGCAGCGCGAGCTTGTTGTAGAAGCTGAAATGGCCAGCGTGGAAGAGGCCCGCGTGCAAGCCGTGCTCGCGCATCACTTCGGAGAACTCGCCGCAATCGATGCGTGGCTTCTTGCGCATGATGTCGCCGGTCATCGGCGGCAAGGACGAGCACACCACGCTGAAGATGGCCTGGTTGCTGGCGTGCCAGTGCGCGTAGTAGCGCGAGAGCAGCAGCCCCTCTTTCTTCACGCGCTCCGTCAGGTGCGGGGTCGGGTTGGGCTTGTCCTGTGCGGCGAACCCGGTGTGCTCGAACGCGATCCCCTCTGCAAGGAAGACCACCACATTCTTCGGGCGCTTCGAGCCGAGCGCCGGTGGAGCGTGTTCGGGCCGCGTGGCGGCAATGGCTGGCTTGAGCAGCTTGTCCCACTGAGGCTTGGTGAGCTCTCGCGCCTCGTAGGCGTCTTCGTCGAAGATGCTGCGCAAAAGGTCGATGACGGACTGCGTGTGGAGCCCGAATCCACGCCGCAGGTAGTGCATCGCGGCGTAGTTGCTGCACAGGCCGATGATGAGCAGCAGCGCGAGCGAGCGCAGAGCCGCCGCACGCTGCAGCCAGCGGAAGCGAGGGGCAAAGCGCAGCATCGGCCAGAGCATCGCGTACAACAAAGCGAGTGAGCCGAAGCCGAGCACCAGCTCCCGCGTGGCGACCAGGCCGATGTCCCTGAAGGTGGCGCCCTCGTCTCCGCGCAGCCGTTGATAGGTGAGCGGTGAGCCGGTGAGCTCGTGCGCGCCGATATCGAAGATGTGCACCGTGGCCAGCAACGCGAGCAGGACGACGCCGAGGCTGATGCGCAACGGCCGTGGTGGCAGCCGAGCCAGCAGGTGTGCGAAGAGCGCGGCGCTGGCCACCAGGATCAGATCGCTGCCGAGCACCAACGGTAGCGCGAAGAGCGGCTTGTGGCTGTGCGTGGAGTGCGCGAGCAGTGCGGCGCGCGTGACCTTCGTGAAGAGCGCGATCACCGCCGTGTAGGAGAAGGCGCCTGCTGCAAAGCGTGCAGCTTCGGCACTCAACTCGGAGTGGCTTTCAGAGACGTTCTTGCTACGCGAAGCCATCAGGGGCGAGTGGAGGTATGTAGCGGACCGGGCCCGAGCGATGAGCTGGGCGGCTGGCCCGCGATGCTCAGAAGAAGCGCTCGATGGCTGAGATGGACAACGCCGCGGCCCAGTCGCGGGCGCCATCGATGCGCAGCCGGATCACGCCGTCGGCATCGATGATCCAGGTCTCCGGGAAGAGCCGCGTCCCGTATTTCCCGCTGATGAGCTTGCGGTCCGGGTCGAAGAGCACTTTGAGCGTCGAGTTGGGCGGGAAGATCGGCTGGACGCTGGGCCAGTCCTGGTCCGCGCTCACGGCCACCACTTCGAAGTCACCGCGCGCTTTGGCGATGGCGGCCAGAGTGACCAAGCTCGGCATTTCCTCGACGCAGGGTTGGCAGGTCATGGTCCAGAAGTTCAGCACGAGCACCTTGCCGCGATGGTCGCTGAGCTTCCACGGCTTGCCGTCTTGGTCCGTGAGCGTGAAGTCCGGCGCGCTCAGGCCATCGCCCAGGTAGTTGGTCTCGGTCTTCTCGCCGCGCGAAAGAGCTTCGAAGCTCGCGTCTCCCAGCATCGCGCGCAGCGGAGCTTCCAGGCGCCGGTGTTCGCCGTCGGCCATGGCACGCGAGAACAGAAAGCAGAGCGGCGCGCCCAACATGAGCACGACAAGACCTGCGACGAGCTCGTGCGACCGACGGGTCTTCGCCTGCTGCTCACGATTCTTCGGGCTCATGGGGTGTTGTCCTTTCGGCACTTCGGTACGAGCGGGGCGTGCACCTGGGGCGGCCGTATTCGCCTGCCACCGAGCGCGAGATACACTCCTTGGTCGTCCTCACGCAACACCGCTTCGAGCTGCTGTGCGGCATGCCGCTCGAAACGTGCCGGCATCGTGCTGCCGTGAACGTCACAGTAGAGGGCGCCGTCCTCGCTCTGCCGCAGCGTCTCCGCATCGAGCCGCTCTTCTTGGCCGTCCGAAAGCCGCAGCCAGACCTGGTCCGTTTCGGCATCGAGCCATGCCCAGCGCACAAAGAAAGGCGGACCTTCCAGCGTGAAATAGGCCCAGTTCACCCCGTTACGCAGGCAGTAGCGGCCATCCTCGGCCCGATCCACCCAGCTGTCGAACGCACGCAAGAGGTTCGGATGCGCGAGCGGCTCCCCAGCGTCGAACCAGCGCCCCAGGGCATCCCGCCGGATCGTGGTCTCGCGGGACTGGCCTTGCAGAAAGCTCGTCGGGTCCATGCGGCTACTTCCCTAGCATAATCCGCGGGAAGGTTCTGCCCCATCCGGCGCCCCTGGGGCAGCCTACCCACCGAGCTTCGCACCTGACACCATCGGTCCGCCAGCGCGCGGCAGCGAAGCGCGCTACCCGATCGCCTCCACATCCACGCTCACCTGAAGCTGGTGCTTTCCGCCGCCGAGCATCACGCCACGGATCGGCGTGACGTCCGAGAAGTCGCGACCGAGCGCCACCGTGACGTGCTCGCCGCAAGGGATGAGGTTGTTGGTGGGATCGAAGTCGACCCAGCCATAGTCGGGGATGAAGGCGGAGAACCAGGCGTGAGAAGCGTCCGCGCCGATCATGCGCGCTTTGCCGGCTGGCGGCCGCGTGAGCAGATAGCCGCTGACGTAGCGGGCCGGTAGCCCCTGCGAGCGCAGGCAGCCGATCGCCAGATGAGCGAAGTCTTGGCACACGCCGCGGCGCTCTTGCAGCACTTCGGTCAGTGGCGTCGAGACTTCGGTGGCGCGGCTGTCGTAGGTGAAGTCCTCGTAAATGCGACCGACCAGGTGCAGGACGGCTCGCAGAACGGGTACGCCGCTGACGAACGACGGGGCAGCGTAATCGGCCAGCTCGCGTGAGCGCGCCACATGGGGTGAGTCCAGCGACATCGCGTAGGCGTCGAGGATGTCGCGGCGTCGCACGCTCTGCACCCGACCGCGGACCTCCTCCCAGGGGGGAGTCGCATCCAAGAGCGGCGGAGGCTGTGAGGTCAGCTCGACCAAGCTCTTGGCGACGATCTCCAGCTCCCGGTGCGGCTCGTTCATGCTGAAGTGCAAGGTACGGTTGCCGAAGTAGTCGAAGCGTCGACGTCGCGTATCGGGATCCGGCGTGATGAACACTTCGTGGGAGAGCGCGCGTTGGTTCTCACCGTCGCGCGGCGAGAGGCGCGCATCGTGGTGTGAGTTGGTGACCGGCTCGCCATAGAGATAGCGCGTGCGGTGGACGATATTGAGCTTCACGGCCCACCCTTGCCGCCGTCAGCGGCGTTCGGTCCAACGCCAGCGCCCCGCAGCGAAAGGTGGCGGGAGAGCTTGGCGTGGTTCAGGTAGCGATCCGAGAGCGAGTCGGAAAGCGCAGGAATACGCGTGCCAAGGTCGATCAGCCAGGCTGAGAGCCGTTGACGCTGGCCGCCCGCGCCGGGTGCGCAGAGCTGCGCCACGTCACAGAGCTTGAGATCGGTCAGCACGGAGAGCGCCATCAGCTCCTCGGGAGAGCGCAGGCCATCGCGACTTGGAGGCAGCGCCTCGAGGTGTCGCGTCAAAGCTTCCATCTGGTAGATGACCGAGCGCGGGTTGGTTTCGTCTGTGAGCAAGAGATCGATCACAGGTGCGACCTGTAACGTGGCGAGGTAGCGGCGCCGGTAGGTCATGCTGCTGTCCGCGATGTCGAGCACCGCTTCCAGAAGTGAACTCTCGCGCTCGCAACGCTCGACCAACGTGGCACGCAGAAGCACCAAGAGTGTCAGAGCGCGCTCCAGCCGCCGGCCCATGTCCAGAAAACGAAAAGCGTGGCCTCGCGTCATGCTGTCCATGGCGAGGCCGCTAAAGGCAGCCAGTCGCAGCACCACCCGGTTGAGCAAGTCGAGTAGCGTTCCGAACGGATCGTGGCGTAGCTCCGCCGGAGTCGTCTTCATCTCATCGTCGAGCGCGGCGAGCACACGCCAGGTGTCGGTGGAGATCCGGTCGCGCACCAGCCGCCCAGCACGCAGCGTGGACCGAACCACCGCTCGAAGTGTGCCATCTTTGCCGTCAGAGAAGACCGCAGCCAAGAGCTGCTCTTGCACTGCGTGGAGGTCCAGCGTGATCTCGCCAGGCAAAGGGGCCGTATAGCTGAGCTGGGTCTGCGCTCCGAGTGCGCGCAAGAGCGGAACAAACTCGGTGCTGCGTTCGAGCTCATGCTGGTTGCCAAGCTCGCGCAGGCGTGCGCAGAGGCCGCGCGCGAGGCGAGCCACGCCTTCTGCGCGCTCGGCGTAGCGGCCCAGCCAGTAGAGGTTGTCGGTGGCACGACTCGGCAAATCGCTGCCGCCACGGGAGAGCGCCACGGGCCGATCGATCGGCGTCAGCAACGAAAACGTGGTGACGGCGCCCCGCGAGAGTACCCAGGTGTCCTTGCTTCCGGCGCCCAGTTGCATCGACGCTTCCGTGCCTTCCACGCCGTCGGCGACGCGCGCGAGCGCTCCGGGCATCACCAGGTAGGCGTCGCGTGCGGCGACGGCGAAGCAGCGCATGGATAGCGCACGCGCAGTCAGCACGCCTTCGCAGAAGGTGGGCGTTGTCGAAGCGTCCACGCGCTCCTTGATCACGTAGGCCTCCGGCTTGGCGCGTATTCGCGCCAACAGCTCGGTGCGCGCTTGCGCGTCGAGCATTCGGGTCAGCACGGGCTCCACGAAGCCTTCCGCAAACGTCTGCTGCACCACGGCGTCGTCGAAGCTCCCGAGTGCCTCGCGCAGCGCTGCCGGCTCGCCACACCAGAAGGCGCGCACGGACGCCAGCTTCAGCTCCTCGCCGAGCAGCATCCGGCAGAGCGGATCGAGATAAGCCTGGATCGCTGGCGTCTGCAAGACACCCGTCCCGAGTGGGTTAGCGATGGCGACGTTGTTGGAGCGCGCGGCTTGGGTGAGGCCCGGCGTTCCGAGCATGGATTCGGGCCGGAGCTCGAGCGGGTCGCAGTAGTCGTCGTTGACTCGCCGCAGGATCACGTCGACGGGCTGCAGACCGCCCAACGTCTTCAGGTACACGTGGTCCTGTCGGACTGTAAGGTCCGCGCCGTTGACCAGTGTGTAGCCCAGATACTGTGCGAGGTAGGCCTGCTCGAAGTAGCTCGCGTTGTAAGGGCCAGAGGTCAGGAGCACGATGCGCGGGTTGTCGCGGTTGTGCGGCGCAAGCCGGTGCAGTGTATCGCGTAGCGCACGGAAGAAGAGCGAGAGCCGCTCCACGTTGCACTCGCGAAACGCCTCCGGTAGCACGCTCGACATGATGATGCGGTTTTCGAGCGCATAGCCTGCGCCCGAGGGGGTCTGCGTGCGGTCTTCGACGACCGCGAAGGATCCGTCCGGGCGACGCAGGAGGTCGGCGCAGTAAAGTGGTAGCCAGCACTCACGTGGCACGCTCATGCCATGACAGGGTCGCAAGAAGTGCGGGTTGCCGAAGATCAGCTCGGGCGGTAGCACGCCTTCCAGCAACACGCGCTGCGCGCCGTAGATGTCGCGCAAGAGCAGGTCTAGCAGGCGTGCTCGCTGCGCCAGTCCGTCCTCGATCACTTGCCATTGTTCGGCGGTGTGCACGACCGGGATCGGCGAGAGGCTCCAGGGCCGCTCCATACCCTGTGGATCGTGATAGACGTTGTAGCTGACGCCGTTCTCGTGCAGCAGGTGCTTGGCCTTGTCCCAACGCCTCTCGAGCTCCGCATTTCCCAGACCATCGAGGTGGGCAAAGAGTAAGCGGAAGTGCTCGCGCATGCTGCCGTCGGGAGCTTTCAGCTCGTCGTAGGACGTAGGCGCGGGCACGTAGTGCTGCGCGAGGTTCGCTGCTCGCGTCGGATTCACTGGGGAGGGCATGAGCGATGCCATACTACGGAGCGTAGCGTCGGAGGTCGAGCGTCAAGGGCAGCTCGGCGCTGCGCTCGAGCGGTGGCAAGGACACCCGCCCGTGGCTGTGGCCGAAGGGGAAGAAGCGCGTGGCGCGACGTGCTTCCGCCTCCAGCGCGTTGCGCGGAAAGACGTCGTAGGAGCGTCCTCCTGGGTGCGCGACGTGGTAGGTGCAGCCGCCGAGCGCGCGTTCGGACCAGGTGTCCAGCAGCGTGAACGTGAGTGGCACGTGCGGCTGGATGGTGGGATGCAGCGCCGTCGGGGGCTGCCAGGCACGATAGCGCACGCCAGCAACATACTCGCCGGCAGTCCCGGTCGGGTGCAGCGGCACGCGCCGACCGTTGCAGATCAGCGCGTGGCGAGAGTCGTGCATGTTACGAGTCACGACCTCCACCCGCTCCACCGATGAGTCGACATAGCGCACGTTGCCGCCCGCGTCCGGTTGTTCACCGAGGACATGCCAAGGCTCGATGGCTTGACGCATCTCGAGCTCGCAGCCGTCAGCGGCAACCCGCCCCAGCAAGGGGAAGCGGAACTCATAGTGTGGAGAAAACCAGCCGGCAGAAAGCGCGAAGCCCGCGCTGCGCAGCTCGCTGATCACGTCGTCGAGGTCGCGCGCCAGGAAGTGTGGCAGCATGAAGCGGTCACTGAGCGCCGTACCCCAGCGCGTGACGCTGCGCTCGTAGGGCCGCAGCCAGAACCACGCCAAGAGTGCACGCACCAAGAGCTGCGCTGCACAGCTCATGCGCGAGTCGGGAGGCATCTCGAAAGCTCGCAGCTCGACCAGGCCTTGCCTGCCGCTCGCAGAGTCCGGGCTGAAGAGCTTATCGATGCAGATCTCGGTGCGATGCGTGTTGCCGGTGACGTCCACCAGCAGGTGGCGAAAGAGCCGATCCACCAGCCAGGGCGGTGCATCGCCCTTTTGTCGAGACAGCACATCGAACGCGATGTCCAGCTCGTAGAGGCTGTCCTGGCGCGCTTCGTCCAGACGCGGCGCCTGGCTGGTGGGTCCGACGAAGAGTCCCGAAAAGAGGTAGGAGAGACTCGGATGGTTGAGCCAGTAGCTGGTCAGGCTGCGCAAGAGATCCGGTCGGCGCAGAAATGGACTCTCGGCCGGTGTCGCGCCGCCCAGTGTGATGTGATTGCCGCCGCCGGTTCCGCAGTGTCGGCCGTCCAGCATGAATTTGTCGCTGGCGAGGCCGCAGGCTTTGGCCTCCTCGTAGAGGTCGGTGGTGTTGTCCACCAGCTCGCGCCAGTCGCATGCAGGATGGATGTTCACTTCGATCACGCCCGGGTCAGGCGTGACTTGGATGCGTGTGAGGCGAGGATCGCTCGGCGGGTGGTAGCCTTCGAGCTGAACGGCTTGACCAAGCGAGCTTGCGGTTTCTTCGATCGCACTCACCAGCGCCAGATAGTCTTCCAGCTCTTCGAGTGGCGGCATGAACACGCGCAGGATCCCAGCACGCGGCTCCACGCAGAGCGCAGTGCGCACCAGGTCGTCGTCGGGCGCGGCCGGTCCGGTCGCCTGGCCCTCACCAGTGAGCGTGCCCAGCCGGTCGCCGCCATCAGCGGCAGGTCCAGCCGCCAGCTCGCGATGTGAGGGGAGCACCACGCGCGGCTCCATCGGATCGCGCTCCCAGGTCTTTACCCGGTCCTCGGGCGCGATCCAGGGCAGCGATTCCAGCGGCAGCCGATAGCCCATCGCGGAGTCGCCCGGCACCAGATACATGCGATCGTCGCGCAAGAACCAGGGTCCACTGCGCCAGGTGAGGCCCGTCACTTTGGGTAGCGGTCGCAGCGGCAAGGTGTAGCCGACGACGCTCTTGAGGCCGCGCTCGAAGACCTGCGCCAGGCGAGCTCGTTCGGCGGGATTGTCCAGCTTGGAGTCGAAGGGG
>JADGRG010000674.1 GCA_017881145.1 Sandaracinaceae bacterium
CTCTTACAGAGCCGACAAGTGCCCACGGCCGCAGCTCAGAGCGGCATCAGCGCGAAGGTCCCGCAGGTCGCGCTGGTTCAGCACTGAGGGCGTGACCAGCCACGTCACCCGCGAGGCGCGTGTCCGCCGCTGCGCTTGGGCGTAGGCACCGCGCACGGGGGCACGCACTTTCGTCCGCTGCAGCTGGCAGCGCCATTCGGCGTCACGGGGCAGACGTCGCCGCAACTTCCACAGTTTGCGACGTTCGTGGCCGTGTGCACGCAGGACGACCCGCTCGCCGTAGTGCCAGTCGGGCATACGCCGACACATGCACCGTTCGAGCAAACCTCGGCGTCGGTACAGCGAACGCCACAGCCACCGCAATGGTCCGGGTTCGTGGCGGGGTCGATGCAGGAGGCGTCGCAGTCGATGAAGCCCTCTCGACATTCGATGCCGCAGCGCTTGGCCGCACAGGTGGCAACGCCGAAGGTCGGCACCACACACCCATAGCCGCAGCGGCCGCAGTTGTCTGGATCATGCGAGAGGTCTACGCAGGTGTCTCCGCAGCGCTCAAAGCCCTCATCGCAGGCCGTTTCGCAGCGGCCCTGCTGACATATTCCTTGCCCATTCGGAACATCCGCGCAGGCCTGGTCGCAGGCGCCGCAATGGTCCTGATTCGTCGAGGTGTCGACGCAGGCCGTGCCACATCGTGTAGTCGAGCTAGGACAGGCACTCAGACACGCGCCTTCGACGCAATCCTCGCCTTCGACACACGCGCTGCAACGGCTAACCTCCTTGGACGCCGCAGCCAGTGTCGCGTCGACGACATCCGGCCCGGATACAACCTGGGTGACCGGTTGGGCGACTGCCGGGCTCGTGCTCGCGTCGGGTGAGCCCCAATCGGTGTTCAGGCCCGCGTCGAGCCCGCGGGAGAGCGCATCCTCAGGAACACAGAAGTTCGCATCGTTGCACACGTAGTGCAGCAGACACTCGCCCATCGGGCCGCAACGCTTCCCCTCGAAACTCTGGGAGAGCGTGCTCTTGCAGCCCAGCATGAGCAGGCACAGCGTAGAGGACCACGCGACACTCGCAACGCTTAGCCTTAGTTTCATGGCTAGTACCTTCCGCGCAGGCTCACTCCGCAACCCCCGCCGCCGCAGCCAAACGCCAGACCCCTCGGCTTCTCGCGCTCGGTGCTGCCTGGGGAAAGGAGCAGGACCACGGCGCCTGTCACTGTCAACGCTGCTCCCACCCCCGCCAAGACCCGCTCGGCCATCAGCTGAGAGTGCATGAGATCGAGATCGAGCACGTATTGCACTTGTCGCGCTTCCACTCGCGCTCTCGACTCGGTCGACCGCCGAAGCAGCTCGACAGTGAGAGCGCCGCCGAGCGCAGCCAGACCTGTGACCACCGTAGCGATGCCGACGACCTTCGCGGCCCCACCGCTGTGTCTCGCGGCGCGGGCCGCAGCAGGCTCGCGTGACTCATCCGCGTGCACGGCCAGCTTCGGCTCGAACACCAGCGCAGGCGGAGCCAGCAGCGCCGATGGAGCAACTTCCGCTACCAGCTCATCGGACGACGCCGTCCAAGCTGCCGCGGATGGCTCAGCGGAACACGAAGGGTCAGCGGGCACGGCCTCATCGTCGCCCGCCGCTGGCAGCTCCAGCTTGTCAGATCCAGCCGCCAAGCTTTCTGACGAAGACGAGGGGCTGGCGGCCGCTGCCTTGGCGAGCAGCGCTCCGCTATCCGCCGTCGAGGCGAGTGGTTCTTGCCGCGAGCCCTCCGCTCGCTGCTTGGCCTGTAGCCGGTTGATGCGACGCTGCACGCGCTTCGCATCGGGCGCTTGCTGCGCGCGCGATAAGTAGTCGCGATACCATCTTACGGCTTGCGCTCGGTCTCCCAGCGCCTCGTACGCTCGGGCCACATTGTAAGACGCGGCGGGGCCGGGGCGGGAATGGTTGGCCTCAAGGAAGAGCCGCAGCGCTTCGGCGTAGCGACCTTCGGCGTAGGCCGTCACGGCGTCCCGATGCGCACGCTTGGAAGCGAGGTTCCCCTCGCCGGTCCTGGGAGCCGCAATCTGTGCTGCTTGCGCAGCCACGACAGAGCTGCTCGCGATCAACCCAGTGACCACGAAGCCTCGTAACCAGACGCTGAGGTAGCGCGCATTCATCGGTACGGATCTTTCAGGTCGAGATCAGCTTCCTCGAGACGCAGCTGCGCACGCTCGGCGCGCGGCGCGCGACGCGGTTGCGCATTCGAGGCTGATTTCGCGTTGTCGCTGATCGCAAGCAACAAAGGCGCGGGCGGCGGCAGCGGCTGGTCAGCCGCAACGCCGATCACCTGCGGGCGGTTGGTCGGGGCTGGCGTGGATCCGCGGACGCAGAGCGGCGCTGCGGGCCACCAGATTCTGGGCGCGTCCGTTGGCAATGGCTGCGACGCTGCACTGACGACGTGCGCACTCGGCTCTGCGGCCTGCACTGCGCCTAGGTCGGGAAGCTTCGCCGCCAGCGTCGACAAACCCACGGTGATGCCCACCACCAGCGCAGCGCGCTGGCCGAAGCGCGATCGCAGCCGAGGGAAGTTCTTTGGCACCGTGAACACCTCGGAGTCCGAGGTGATGAGCAGTGCTGAAACGGTCGGAACGGCGGCGACCGCGCGCCGCGCCGGCTGGGAAGCCGGAGACTCGACGAGCGTCATCAATGCGGGCACCACAGCGAGCGGAGGGCGGCGTGCCAAGGGCGCAGCCGTCCCGCTCTCTTGGATGAGGGCGACGTCGCGACGCGCGCGCACAGAGCGAGTGGGTGCATCGGTTGCATGGACCGTCGGACCGTGCCCTGGCCTCGACAAGGGATGCTGCCGTACGGTTTGGGCACTACATTCATCGGGCGGCAGGGCGCCCAGCTGCCAAGTGCGAGCTAGCGCGTCGCCGCAGAGATCCTCGGTGACGCCGCCCTCGGAGAGCCAAGCGGCCAAGACGTTGCCCAGCTCTCGCATGGATTGATAGCGACGCTCGGGATCCTTAGCCAAGCCCCGAGACAGGATCGGCCACAAGCTGCTCGCTGCTTCACTGCCCGTGAGCGCTGACACATCGCGTTCGATGACCTCGCTCAAGATGGCATGCGGGTTGTTCCCGCTGAATGCGGGCTTGCCCGCCACCGCTTCGTACAAGACGACGCAGACCGCCCAGATGTCGGTCCGATGATCGACGCACGGCGAGCCACAGGCTTGCTCGGGCGACATATAAGCAGGGCTGCCTAACACCAGGTGTCGGCCGGTCATGATCGCCGACGCGCGAATCTCGATCACCTTCGCAATGCCGAAATCCAAGAGCTTCGGACGAGTACAGTGCTCCTCGGGTACGAGGAAGATGTTGTCTGGCTTGAGATCGCGATGAACGATCCCGTGGGCATGCGCGTGACAGAGCGCATCGATCACTGGGAGCAGAGTCTGCACGGCTAACACAGGGCTGCACGGTTGCTCAGCCAACACGACGCCAAAGTTGCAGCCCGCAAGCAGCTCCATGACGATGAACGGATCGCCTTCGGCCGTCTGTCCAAAGTCGAACACACGCACGATGCTCGGGTGCTGCAGCTTGGCGGTTGCGCGTGCTTCGGCTAGCAGACGATCCGCCATCTCTTGATCGCGAATCTCGGGCAGAATCAATTTGAGGGCGACCGGCAGATCGAGCACCTCATTGCGGGCCAACCAGATCGTGCCCATGCCGCCGGCAGCCAGCGGTCGCTCCAAGCGATATTTGCCGGCGATCAGCATGCCCGGCACCTGCTTCACGTCAGCT
Organism: Sandaracinaceae bacterium; assembly: GCA_017881145.1. Taxonomy (GTDB): domain Bacteria; phylum Myxococcota_A; class Polyangia; order Polyangiales; family JAFGIB01; genus JADGRF01. The sequence goes on from JADGRG010000674.1 coordinate 3,776, forward strand.
CTGGCGCGGGACGACGGCGTTGCGATGGCAAGTAGTTTGGGCATGGCTTGGAGCGCAATTTGGCGCGCTGACTCCCACCTATGCATGAAGCGGGCCGCCCCAACCTGTGCGCAGTCGAGCGCATCGAAACGCGGGAACGAGCGAGCTCCGCCGCGTCCCTTACCCGTGCGTCGTGCTGACCTCGTCCGGCTGGAAACCCGCGGTGGCCGGGCTCTCTTTCCCAGCGGAGCGTCAGAGCGAGCGGGCGACTAGTTGGCTTGCCGGTGTGGGACGAAAGCGTCGCCGCTCAGCTCACAAAGCTGCCTCAACTCGGGATTGCGGCGTGTGCCGGGTCGCTCTGGTGGCTTGGCACGATGGTTGCTGTTGCCTCCTCGGATGCGAGCTCTTCGATGACAACCCACTACAACCAGCCTGCTTGGGGACGACGTTTTGTGCTGGGCGCATGCCTCGGCCTCTTCGGCTTGCAGCTCGGTTACCTCCTGGTCGCGAACACCATTCTCTGGACCAGGAGCATCGATCGGTGGGTCACAGGTTCGACCAAGGGTCTGAGCCTGAAGGTCCAATCGGGCTGGACACTCTGGCCGGGTCGCGTGCACGTCCAAGGTGTTGAATTGCACTTCGAGGACCATAACGTGCAGCTCTCAGTGGCGCTGGATTCGGCGGTGGTTAGCCTCGCACTCTGGCAGCTTCCGACGAAGACCTTCCATCTGACGAGCGTGCGAGCGCAGGGCGTCCGCTTCCTGCTGCGCCACCGAGTCAACGACACCGAGGGCATCGAGCGTCGTTTGGCGCTCTACCCAGAGATCCCAGGCTACCCCGACCCGCCGCTATTCGAGGGGCCCGCGCGCCCGCCGCTCACCGACGCCGAATACAACCTGTGGACGATCCAACTGGACGACGTCGACGCGGCCGTGAAAGAGCTCTGGGTACTCGAGTATCGATTCACCGGCCAAGGCCGCGCGAAGGGTGGTTTTCGACTCCAGCCCGGGCGTGACGCTCGCACTGATTTGTGTTCGCTCACCTTGGACGGTGCGCTGCATGCGGGGACCCAGACGGTCGCATCCAACCTCAGTGGTCGCATCAAAGCCCAGCTGGATCGTCACGACCCGCGCCGCGTCACGGGAGCCCAGATCTTCAAGAAGATCTCCTTCGACATCGACCTGCGTGCCGAGCTGCCCGACTTGGACTTCACGAGTCTATACACGAGCACCGGAGGTCCAGAGTTTCGTCGTGGTGCCGGCGTCGTGCTGCTGCGCGCAGCGCTGAGCCATGGTGCCTGGAAATCGACCACCGCTTTGCACTACGGAACCGAGAGCATCGCCGTCTCCCAGGCCAAGACCAGTGCAGTGGGCGCGCTCAGCCTGGACGCAAAGATCGTCAAGCCCGGGATCGACAGCGTGGTGCAGCTCTCAATAGCATCCCAAACGCTGGCGATGCTTTTCGAAGGCGCGGCCAACGACATCGAGGCTCCGCAGGCGCGGGACATTCGAGTCGTCCTGGCCGCTAGCGCCGACCTCGCGCAGCCGATCCGAATGACCGCGCTCCACCTGCGGCTCAAGCTCGACATTCCGCAGCTGCGCTGGCTAAACGGCCCGTTGGACAAGCAAGGGTTGCTTGGCAGCGGCAGCGCTCTAGCCAAGGCGACGCTGCACTGGTCCGAGGGCAAGCTCGCTCAGGGCTACGTCGCGATCGATGCGAAGGACGCGCGGTTCCAACTCGCGGCGCGAGCTGTCCAGGTTTCTGGCAAGCTCGACGCACGCCTACGCTACGATCCGCACACCGGCCGAGGGGATGCGTGGAGGTTCGCGATCGAGCTGCCAGAAGTCGCGGTGGTGGTCGGCCATGCAAGGCGGACGCTCCCGGGTGGAGCGCACCTACAAAGCGAACGACTCGCTTGGCGAGGGCTCCCTCCTCGCACTCTTGGTACGCGCTTCGACCTGAACACCGACTCCATCAAAGCGCTCGTGCCATTCGTGATCTCGTCCGACCTGCTGCGCGATCTTGCGCTCGCAATCTTTCACGTGGGCAAGACGCACGCCATCATCGAGGTCGACAAGACCGCTGCCGCGCTTGAGCTGCGCCTGCCGCACGCGCAAAGCGGCACCGTGCACGTCACAGGGATCCTGAAGAAGAACGACAACGAAAAGGACGCGTGCGGCTGGTTCTTCATCAAGAGCGCGAGTCTCAACCTCGGCCTCGTAATGCAGGCAGGCTCGACGAAGGTCGTGCCTTTCGTGTCAAACAGCTGGGCGAGAGCGCGCCCGACGACCTCGCTCGCTTGCGGACCGCCTGCGCAGGAAGCCAGTGCGCAAAGCGTCCCCCTCTTGCTGACGCGGGCGGAGCGCTAGAACCAAGGTTGTGCAATGACTCAGCCTCACGGACTCGCCAGACCGCAGCTCGAGACCATCGCTCGAAAGGCCATGACCGATCGAGGTTTGCTGCCCGATTTTTCGCGCGCGGCGACGGCGGAGACCAGCGCGATCACGGCGGCGGCGGTGGGATCGGAGCCTGGCATCGTCGATCTACGCGAGATGCTCTGGGCCTCCATCGAC
>JADGRG010000675.1 GCA_017881145.1 Sandaracinaceae bacterium
CTGCCTGTTAGCACCAAGATCCAGGCCGACGAGATCCCGACCGAGTTGGTGGCGCTCGTGCCTATCACCTTCGTGCGGCAGCACAAGCTCTTGCCGCTCTCCATGACGAGCGACACGATCATCGTCGCGGTCGCCAACCCCCTCGACCTCGAACCGCTCGACGACCTGCGCGCGCTCTCAGGCAAGCGCTGCGAAGCGGTGGTCGCGTCGGCGGACATCATCGAAGCGGCGATCAACCGCGTGTACGAGCGCCGAAACGAGAACGCGCTGGCGGACTCGGACGCTGGCGACGATGTCGATGAGCTCCAAGACCTCATCGACATGACCGACGAAGCACCGGTCATTCGCTGGGTGAACAACCTCTTCTACGAAGCCGTGCGCGACCGCGCCTCCGACATCCACATCGAGCCGGGCGACACCGAGGTGGTCGTGCGCTACCGCATCGATGGCACGCTCTACCGCGTTAAGACTGCGCACAAAGGCTTTCTCTCCTCGATCGTCGCGCGCGTGAAGATCGAGGCGAACCTCAACATCGCCGAAAAGCGCTTGCCGCAAGACGGCCGCATCACCAAGAAGATCAAGGGCAAGCTGGTCGACGTGCGTGTCTCCACGATTCCGACCGCGCGCGGCGAACGCATCGTGTTGCGTCTGCTCGACAAGGAGCAGGCCCTGGTCGACCTACCCGGTCTCGGCTTCGACAAAGACAAGCTCAGCATCATGGAGGATCTGATCTCGCGCCCCAACGGGATCATCCTGGTCACTGGCCCGACCGGTGCCGGTAAGACGACCACCCTCTATGCGTGTCTGAACAAGATCAACTCGCCCGAGCTCAACATCATGACCGTCGAAGATCCGGTCGAGTATGAGCTCAAGGGCATCTCGCAGACGCCCATGCAGCCGAAGATCGGCCTGACCTTCGCCTCGGCGCTGCGCTCGTTCTTGCGCCAGGATCCAGACGTGATCATGGGCGGCGAAATCCGCGACCACGAGACCGCGGAAATCGCCGTCCACGCTTCACTGACGGGTCACTTGGTGTTTTCGACCTTACACACCAACGATGCTGCCGGAGCGCTGGCCCGCTTGGTCGAGATGGGCGTGCAGCCCTTCTTGATCTCGTCGTCGCTCTTGGCGGTGCTTGCACAGCGCCTGGTGCGCCGGCTCTGCAAAGAGTGCCGTGATCCCTACGTTCCGTCGGACCAAGACCTGCGCTCGCTCGAGCTGAATCCTAACGACTACGGGGCACCAGCGCCGATGCCGGTGCGCTCGCTGCCACCGGGCTCGCTGCCGCCCTCAGCAGCGGACGCCGACGAACCCACGCAGATCCGCAGCTTGCCCGTGCCCGGCGAGAAACGCGCACGTCCCTACTTCTACCGAGCTGCCGGCTGCGAGCTCTGCGCAGGCACCGGCTATCGAGGTCGTATCGGCATCTACGAGCTCTTGGTGGTCGACGAGCCGATCCGGCGTGAGATCCTGAACAACACCGACTCCAAGACCATCACGCGCGTCGCCGCCGAGCGCGGCATGGTCACGCTGCGCGTCGACGGAACACGGCAGGTGCTGGCCGGCAACACCAGCATCGAGGAAGTGCTGGCGATGACCCAAGCGGGCGACCTGGAGTAACACCGTGGCGGTCTACCAATGGCAGGGCATCGACAAGGCAGGACGTGCGCAGAAAGGCGTGCGCGATGCCGACAATGCCAAGCTCTTGCGCGCTCTCTTGCGCAAGGATGGCATCCTCGCCACCGCCATCGAGGAAGAGTCAGCGGCACGCACTCGCACCGCGCGTGAGGTCGACTTTCGCAAGTACCTGCAGCGCGTCTCCACGGCAGAGATCGCCGTGCTCACGCGCCAGCTTGCGACGCTCCTCAAAGCCGGTGTGCCCTTGGTCGAGGCGCTGGCAGCGTTGATCGAGCAGGTCGAAAACCCACAGCTGCACTCGGCGCTCACCCAGACCCGCGACAAGGTCAACGAGGGCACCAGCCTCGCCGATGCGCTGCGCGCGCATCCGCGCCTCTTCGAGAGTCTCTACGTGAACATGGTGTCTGCCGGCGAAGCCAGCGGCACCTTGGACGTGGTGCTTTCGCGCTTGGCCGACCATCTGGATTCGCAGGCTCAGCTCAAAAGCAAAGTGGCGGGTGCCCTCTTCTACCCGGCGTTCATGTTCCTCTTCGGGATCGGCGTGATCACCCTGATGATGGTGGTGGTGGTGCCGAAGGTCACGGCGATCTTCGCAGACTTCAACCAGACCCTGCCCTGGAACACGCGGCTTCTGATCTTCGTCAGCAACGCCTTCGTCAACTACTGGTGGCTGCTCTTGCTGATGCTCGGAGCGGCGGCCTACGCGTTCATCCGCTGGTTCACCTCGATAGCCGGCCGGGCCACCTGGGACCGTAAGATCCTAAACATGCCGGTGATCGGCAAGCTGCAGATGATGATCGCCGTGGCGCGCTTCACGCGCACGCTGGCGACCTTGCTTTCGAGTGGTGTGTCGTTGCTCACCGCGCTCGACATCGCGCGCAACGTGCTCGGGAACGTCGAGCTGATGCGCGTGGTCGAAGAAGCGCGTGCCTCGATCCGCGAAGGCGAGAGCATCGCTGCACCGCTCAAGCGCAGCGGGCGCTTTCCGCCCATCATGATCCACATGATCACCATTGGCGAGCGCTCCGGCGAGCTGGAAGCGATGCTGCATCACGTCGCCACGGCCTACGACAATCAGGTGACCATCCGGCTGCAGACACTCACCTCCATGCTCGAACCCCTGATGATCGTGCTGATGGGCGGCATGGCGGGCAGCATCGCGCTGTCGATCCTGATGCCGCTCATGCAGATCAACGAGTTCATCCAATGAGCCGGCGTCGCAAGAGTCAGCCGATTCTGCTGCCCTGGGAGCGCGAGAGCGCTTGGCTGGCCGAGCTGGTTTCCGGTCGCCGCTGGCGCACCGTGTTGCTTGCCGCATGCTTCCTGGGGGCAGTTGTGTTCGCCTATCGCTCGGCCGATCGTCATGCCCGCATTCGCGCCACGCGTGCAGCCATCGCGGAGACCGAGCGCGCCGTCGAGCTCTTCGTGGCTGAGCTCGGACGCTGCCCGCGCTCCACCTTCGAGCTCGTGCACCCGCCCAAGACCGGCGCTCACTATCTGCATGCGGCGCCCATCGATGGATGGGGCCGTCCCCTCTACGTCCGTTGCCCAGGTCAGGACCCGAAGGATCTCGCAGAGGTCGTCTCGGCCGGCCCGAGCGGCTCCTTCCTGCGCGACGATCACATTCTCTAGACTGTCTAAATTCTCAAGGCGAAAGCCTCGATGGAGACCCCTATGTCCACACAACGCAAGCGCAACCTACAACGCACTCTTCGACGCAACCGACGCGCGCGACGAAGCCAAGAAGCCATGACCCTGATCGAGATCATGATCGTCATGGTGATCATGGCGCTCGTCGCCAGTGTCGCGGCGTTCGCCATCATGCCGCAGGTCAAGAAGTCGAAGATCAAGCAGACCATGAGCGACTCCAAAGCCATTTCGGCCGCAGCCGAGATGTATTTGGCGGAGCACAAGGACTGCCCGACGGTCGGCAAGCTGGTCGAGGAGAAGATCCTCGACAAGAAGAAGAAGACCAAGGACGCCTGGGACAACGACTACACCATCGAGTGCGATGACGACGGTGCCACTGTCAAATCCGCCGGACCGGACGGACAGATGGGCACCGAGGACGACATCCTTTAGCTGTGCCTCCTTCGCGCCGCAGCATGGAGGGTATGACCCTTCTGGAGATCCTGATGGTGGCGGTGATCATCGCGCTCGCCGCCTCGGGACTCGGCTTTAGCCTCGGAGCGATCGTCCACACCAACCTCCGGGCGGGCGCCAGCCGACTCGCAGCTGCAGTGCACTTTGCCTACAACCGTGCCGTGACGCATGGCACTACCGTGCGCATCCGCTTTCAGATCCCCGGCAACACCTTCTCCATCGAAGAGGCACACGCAGGCGTCACGCTGGCTCGTGCCAAAGAGAAAGAGGAGAAGAAGGGCAAGCTGGAGCGCGATGCGAAGCCAGCAGCAGCCGTCGATCCATGGACGGCGGCGCAGGCACGGCTCAAGACACCGCTGAAGCCGAGCATGGGCGTTTCGCCCTTCTCACCGCTCTCTGGAATCGATGGCAAGGCGAGCAAGCGCTACAAGAGCGTGACCTTCGGACACGGCGTGCAGTTCATGAAGCTGATAGTTCCGCACGAGCCGAAGCCTCTCACCGAGGGTGAAGGCTCGGTGCACTTCTTTCCTGGCGGTCGCACCGAGCACGCCGTCATTCAGCTCGGCGATGGTCGAGAAGGCGTGTACTCGATCGAGATCCATCCGCTGACCGGACGCGTGAAGGTGCGTGCGGAGGCCTACGAGCCGCGCCAATTGCTCGACGATCCCGAAGAGAACAAGCAGGAAAAGACCTCCGAGGTGCAGGCTCCATGACCCGGCGGCGACAGACCGGCTTCACGCTCCTGGAGGTGCTGATGGCGATGGCCATCCTGGCGGTCTCGCTCAGCGCAGTGTTCTCGGCTGAGGCAGGCGCGATCAAGATGGCGAGCCGCACGCGCAAGATCAGCCTCGCCGCACTGCTGGCGCGCTGCAAGATGAACGAGGTCGAAGAGAAGATCGCCAAGGAAGGCATGCCCGCGCTCTTCGCCTCGGGCCAGGACAAGTGTTGTGAAGACGCTCCCATCGATGGCTTCGAGTGCAAGTGGGACATCGAGCCCATCATCATGCCCGAGACCATGTTCCCGAAGAGCTCGGACAAAAAGCCGGGGACCGCGGGAGGCCCGTCAGCCTCATCCTTGAGTCAGGGCGCACTGGGTGCGCTGCCGGGACAGCTCCCGGGCGGAGCGCTACCCGGGCAAGTGCCACCGATGGGCACGGCTCCGGGCGCGACGCCTTCGCCTGCCGCTCCTGGCAGCAGCGGCTCGCCGATGGACCTGCTGAGCGGCACCAATCCCTCGCAGCTCTTGAGTGGTGGTGGTCCGATGGACGCGATCGCATCCATGGCTATGCAGTTCATCTACCCGGTGCTCAAGACCTCATTCGAGAGTCAGATCCGTCGCGCAACTGTCAAGGTGAGCTGGCGCGAGGGCAGCGCCGAACATTCCTTCGATGTGACCCAATACCTGGTCGCAGAGCAGCCCGTGATCGATCCTAACGCTGCTAATGCGGCTGCAGGAACACAGCCCGGAGGTGCTCCCGCGGCCGGCGCGACCCCAGGCGCGCTACCCGGCGCCGCTACCAGCCCGTTCTCGACGATGGGAGGGATCTTCAAATGAGGCGCCCCTCCCGCGCACGCGGCATGACGCTGCTCGAGATCATGGTCGCGATGTCCATCCTCGCGATCGTCTCGACACTGCTTTACAGCGGCTTCATCCAGACCTCGCGCAACAAACAACGGATCGAGGAGCAACTCGATCGCGCCCACGAGATCAGCGCGGGCCTCGAACGCATGGTGCAGGAGCTCTCGACCGCCTACGTCTCGGCCCATCGCAACATCAACATGCCAACGCCGCCCATGATCACGGCGTTCATCGCCAAGGATCGCGGCGGGAGCGCTCGCATCGACTTCGCTTCGTTCTCACATCGCAGGCTCTACCGCGACGCCCACGAATCCGATCAGTGCGAGATTGGATATTTCGTCACCGAAGATCCGCAAACCGGGCGCTCCGTGCTGGCGCGCCGTGAACAGCCGCGCATCGATGACTATCCGGAGAAGGGCGGCACCACTCAGATCCTGATCGAGAACGTCAAGTCGTTCACGCTTTCGTTCCTGGAGCCGCTGACCGCCCAGTGGGTGACCACCTGGGACACCACGCAACCTGGCATGCAGCCCAATCGGCTGCCCTCCCAGGTCAAGATTCGGATCACGGTGCCTAACCTCAGCGGTCACGGTCCCGACCAGACGTTCGGGACGCGCACCACCTTCCCCATCTCCTACGCCCTGAATTTCGCCGCTTACCGATGATGAAGCAGCCCGCAAAGAGCTTCCGTCGAGCGCCCTTGAAGAAGCGGCGGCCATCCCGTCGCGAGCAAGGTGTGGCGCTGGTGATGGTGCTGACGGTGGTCGCGGTGATCACCATGTTCGTCTCGGAGATGACGCAAAACACCACGACCTCGTTTCAAGTCGCGGTGAGCGAACGCGATCAACTGAAAGCCGAATACATCGCCAAGAGCGGGCTTAATCTCACCCGCTTATTGATCGCCAAGGAACCCCAGATCCGCATGGCGATCAGCCCCATCTACCAGATGCTGGCTGGCCACCGTCCGCCTCAGATCAACGTCTGGCGCTTCGCGGACAGCATCCTGGCACCCTTCGCGAATCTGCAGGCTGCCAAACAGTCCATGCCGACTACCGGTATCGACTTCAGCCAGATGCGCGGGCTCACCGACACGGGAGGGACCTTCGAGATCACGACCCAGCCCGAGAATACGATGTTGAATCTGAACGACCCGCTCTTCCTGAGCGGGAACGACGCCGCGCGCAGCGTCGCTATGCAGCTCTACGCCCTCATGGGTGGCTTCCAGACCAACTCACCCTTCGATTCCATGTTCAACACGCTCGACCCTGACGGCCAAGCGACCACGCGCCTCGACATAGTGTCCGACGTCGTCGACTGGTGGGACAGTGCGCTAAACGAGCAGCGCACGATCTTCGATCCCGGTTCGCTTCAGGTCACCTCAGCAGGCGGCGAGGACGACATCTACTCGCGCTTCACCGATCCTTACCGTGTGAAGAATGCGCCCTTCGATTCTCTGGAAGAGCTGCGCATGATCCGTGGTGTGAGCGACGACTTCTGGGCGACCTTCGTGCAGACCGATCCGGAGGATCCACGCACCCGTCGCGTCACCGTCTACGGATCTGGCGCCGTCAACCCCAACGAAGCGCGCCCGGAGGTGTTGCTGGCACGGCTCTGCTCTTATTCCGGCATCTCGATCCAGCCGCTCTGTCAGGAACCGGCTCAGGCCATGGCGTTCACGGTGCTCTTCAGCACCGTCCGCATGCTCATGCCGATCTCCCTCTTCGAGACCGGCGACGCCTTCCTACAGTTCATGCAAGGCAAAGGCGAGATGTACTCGATGCTCGCTGCTTTTCCGATGGCGAAGACCCTCCTGCAGTGGCAGCCAATCACCATTCCAGCCGATGTGGCCCCGCAGATGGGAAAGGCCTTCATCACCTCTGCGGCGATCTTCTCCATTCAATCCATCGGACGCGTAGGTCACACCACCGTGCGCATGAACAGCGTGGTCAACTTCGACCCGGGCTGGCAACCACCCCAAATGACCACCGCGAAGATGTCCGGACTTGGGATCTTCATTCACTATCGGCTCGACTGAAGCGAAGGCAGCTCTATGGCACGCATTCTCGGCATTGATATCGATAGAGGCGCGCTGCGCGGCGCGTTGCTCAAGACCGCCTTTCGTAAGACCGAGGTGGAGCGTTATGTTCAGATACCACTGACGGAGGTGCCGGGTAGCCCAGGGCGCATCTCCGAGTTGCAGGGGGCGCTTGCCAACCTGTGGCGCGCCTGTGGCAAGGCTCCCGACTTCACTGTTAGCTCGCTCGACGGCGAGCAGGCTTCGCTGCGCGTCTTGGAGCTGCCGGCGGCTGCAGGTAAGCGCATCGTCGAGGTGCTGCCCTTCGAGCTCGAGTCGATGCTGCCCTTCGACATCACGGAAGCCGTGGTCGATCACCAGCCCATCGATGTGCGCGGAGGCCTCTTACATCTCCTGGCAGCGGCCGCGCTGCGTGACCGAGTGAAGAACCACCTCGACCTCTTCGCTGGCTCTGCCTGCGATCCGCGTGAGGTTGCGGTCGGTGCGGCGGCGCTGGATGGCCTGCGCTTGGTTTGCCCGGAGCTAGCCACCGGCACCGTCGCGCTGCTCGAGCTCTGCGAATACGACGCAAACTTCTGCGTGCTGGCCCAAGGCCGCGTCACCTTCGCGCGCACGCTCTCCGCCGGCGCCGACTCACTCGCCAAAGGCGGCGCCGAGCTCTTGCAGGGAATCCACCGTTCGCTCTCCGCCTATAGCGCCAGCGGCGGCCCAGCCCTCGATAGCCTTCACCTCTGCGGCATCGGTCCGCTGCCCGAGCTCTTGCCCTGGCTCGCTCGCGAGCTAACGCTGCAGGTGGTCGTGCTCACGATCCCGGAAGCCACCGTGCCGACCACGGCTGATCTTCCGGTGTTCGCGCGGGCACTGGCGCTTGCGGCACGCGCCACCACTTCCGGAAAACGCATCAACCTGCGTAAGGGCGAGTTTGCGACTAAACGTGCCCGTAACGAGCTGGTCGGTCAGCTCAACCTGGCGGGCGTTTGCGCTGCAGCTGTGCTCTTGACCGTGGTCTTCACTTTGTGGGCGCAGCAGTCGCTCTTGGTCAGCGAACAGACGGCGTTGCGCGCGCGCCTCGGCGAAACCACCGAGAGCATCTTCGGCACCGCCGAAACCGACCCACAGAAAGTCGAAACGCTCTTGGCCTCGCCGCACAACGAAAACCCGCTGCCGCGCTTCGATGCCTACGATGCGCTCGCCGCCATTTCGGACTCCATCCCCGAGGGCATGACCCACGAAGTGCGCCACGTGCGCATCGACCTGGCCGATGAAAAGAAGGAAGGCCAGCTGGAGATTCAAGGCACGCTCGCCTCGATTGAAGATCGCGACAAGATCACCTCGGCGCTGGAAGCGCACGGCTGCTTCAACGACCTGACGCGCGGTCGCACCTCTCCGGGGCGCAGCGCCGATCAAGTCAACTACCAGCTCGAAGCCAAGGTGCTCTGCCCCGGCGATGCTCAGGCCAAGAAGAAGAAGAAGGTGAGGAGCTCCGATGAATAACGCGTTCCTCGATCGCATGCGGCAGTCCTGGGAAGACCTGAACGACCGGGAGCGGCGCATGCTCTCGATCATGGCGCTGGCGCTGGCAGCAGTCGCACTGCTTGCGCCACCTGTCTGGCTTACGATGCGAAACACGGATATCGAGGCCGAGAACGCGGAGCTGCGGGGGGTGCTGGAACGCCTGGCCAGTCAGCGCACCAAGCTGATGCGGCTCGCGGACGAGCGCCAAGCGGCGGACAAGCTCTATCTCAACAAGACGCCGTCGCTCGGCTCGTTTCTGGAGGCTCAGGCCAAGAAACAAGGTGTTACGCTGCAAGAGGTGACCGACCAGCCCGAGAAGGACCAGGGGCACTATCTGCGTCGCAGTGTCACGGTCTCACTGCCACAGGTGGGGCTTACTCCGGTCATCAACTTACTGTCCAGCATCGTGGAGAGCGGTCATCCGGTCGCGGTGGATCATATTCAGATCGACCACTTCCAGCCGGGCGACCAATACAACGTCAAGCTTGGCATTCTGACGTACGACAAGCAGGCAGTGGCGTCCTCGAACACCAAGAAGAGCGGAAAGTCGGGCTCTTCCGAGTCCGACAAGGCCAGCGAGTAGTCGGAGCCCCATGATGCGCGCCAACCTCAAAACCAACCTGCTCGCCGGCGGCGGC
>JADGRG010000676.1 GCA_017881145.1 Sandaracinaceae bacterium
GAGTCGGTCGTACAGACGTTGCCGTCGTTGCAGCTCAGCGTGCCGTAGCCCAGGCAGTTTCCGCTCAGGCAGGTATCGGTGATGCTGCAAGCATCGGCATCGTCGCAGGCCGTGGCGTCCGCTGCGGTGGTGTACACACAGGTGGAGCCACCCGCGCAGGTGGCGCCAACCGAGGTCTGGCACGTGCCGGGGGCATTACAGGCACTGGCGCAACAAACGTCGCTCACGCAGTGGCCGTTGCTGCAATCGTCGCCGACCGAGCACCCGGTTCCGTCGTTGGCCTTGCATGTCCCCGACACACTGGTATAGCCGCTCGCGCAGGTGCAGGTCTTGCCGTTGCCGGTATATGCTGGCGCGTTGCACATGCAGTCGAAGCTGCCCGCCGTGTTGGTGCAGGCGGCGTGACTATCGCAGTCGTTGAGCTGGGAGCTGGCGCACTCGTCCACGTCCGGGCAAGGAGCCGTCGTGCCGCCGTTGGCATCGAATTGGTAGCCCTGTGGACACACGCACGCGGGAGTCGTGCCACTGGTATCGCAGGTGGCGGGCGAAGGACAGCTCGGCCCGCTGCCGCAGCCATTCGATCCGCTGCCCCCGCTGCCGCTGGCACCACCCGTGCCGCCGCTGCCGCCAGCCCCGCCACCATCGGGGGCGCCGGTCTGGGTCTTGCCGCCGTCGGGCTTGCCGCCGCCAGCACCGCCAGCACCACCCTGGGCGTGACCGCCGTCTGCTCGAACGGCAGCATCGGCTTGCTTGTGCGACGACGAGGCGCCGCCGCAGCCCGCCGCGATCAGCGACACCGTCGCGATCAGCGACACCGCCGCGATCAACGATACCCAAGGAACAATTCGAATGGTCCTGAAGATTCCTGACATGCCAGCACCCTCCACCCGCTACTCTACGACCAAAGCTTAGGCGCCTGCGACAGCAATACCAAGGTGCCCTCCAACTATCTGTTCGTGTTCGAGCAAGACCTGGCCGGATGACCCTGCTCTTGCATCCTCGGATTGCATCCGTGGCCGCTCACCGTCGAAACGGCTCGCTGATCCGACAGGAACCCCGGTACATGCCACCCATCCCGCTGCGCAACCCGCTACGCGCCTCCTTCCATCTGCAGGCGTGTTACGGGTTGCGCAGCGGTGCCCCGACTGAAATAGTCTGTGCGAAACAGTGGCCCATCCTCCCCACACCACCATCGTCGTCCCCTGCTACAACGAGGCGGCTCGTCTTTCCGTGGATGCGTTCCGGGAGTTCGTGAGCGCCCATCCCCAGGTGCGCTTCCTCTTCGTCAACGACGGCAGCACCGACGACACCAGCATCGTCCTGGAAAGCCTGGCCGCCCGTGAGCCAGCCCACTTCGAGCACATCACGCAGGAGCGGAACCAGGGCAAAGCCCAGGCTGTTCGCACCGGCATGTTGCGCGCATTCTCGGAGGGTGGCCGCTACGCCGGCTACTGGGACGCAGACCTGGCCCCGCCCCTGCGCGAGATCCCGCGTTTCATCGAGGCGCTCGACATGCATCCCGAGCGCGAGATCTGCTTCGGCGCACGTGTCCAGTTGCTCGGTCGCACCATCGAGCGCAGGGCACTGCGTCATTACCTGGGACGCGTGTTCGCGACCGTCGCGTCGCTGATGCTCGGCCTGCCGGTCTACGACACCCAGTGCGGCGCCAAGCTTTTCCGCGTCTCCGACCGGCTGTCTGCGCTCTTCGAGGAACCCTTCACGGTGAGCTGGACCTTCGACGTGGAGCTCATCGCACGCCTGATGCGCGACCGCTGGCACACCAGCCAACCGGGCGCCGCCGAGGTGATCTACGAGCTGCCGCTGGACGAATGGCACGACGTGGCGGGTTCCAAGGTGCGCGCCAAGGACTTCGTCAAAGCGCTCTTGGAGATGTGGCACATCCGCAGAACCTACCTGCGCGAGCTGCATGCCTGAGCTCGTTTCGCGAAAGCCACGCACCACGACGCATTCCGAGGAACGCATTCCCACGACGCCGTCCCACGGCCAGCAGCCCGCGCGCAGCAGCGCCCAAGAAGCGCCCAGGAGACACGCCATGAACGGAGCACAGAGCCTGATCCAGACCTTGGTAGCTTGCGGTGTCGACGTGTGCGTGATGAATCCCGGCACCTCCGAGATGCACTTCGTTGCAGCGCTCGATTCCGTGCCGCAGATGCGCCCCGTGCTCGCGCTCTTCGAAGGCGTCGCGACCGGCGCTGCCGATGGCTACGCACGCATGGCCGACAAGCCCGCTGCGACACTCTTGCACCTGGGGCCCGGCCTGACCAACGGCATGGCCAACATCCACAACGCGCGGCGCGCGTATTCCCCGATGGTCAACATCGTCGGTGACCACGCGACGTACCACAAGGCTTTCGATGCGCCGCTCAACTCGGATGTCGATGCGATCGCCAGGCCGCTCTCCGACTGGCTGCACACCTCGACGAAGCCAGCAGACGTGGCTGCGGATGCTGCACGCGCCGTTGCCGCTGCGCGCACCGCGCCCGGCCAGATCGCCACGCTGATCTTGCCAGCCGATGCTTCGTGGGGCGACGCCGCAGGCCCGGCGCAGCCGTTGGCTGCAGTCGCCCGCGCCAAGACCGCAGACACCACCATCAGCGCCATCGCCGCAGCGCTGCGCAGCGGGGAGCGCACGGTGCTCTTGCTGAACGGTCTCGCCCTACGAGAGCGCGGCCTCATCGCAGCCACTCGGATCGGGCAGCACACCGGCGCGCGGGTGATGAGCGACACCTTTGCCGGTCGGCTGCAGCGCGGCGCGGGCCGGCCCAGCGTGCAGCGCATGAACTACTTCGCCGAGCTGGCCCTCGAGGACCTCAAAGGTACGCAGCATCTAATACTGGCCGGCACCAAGCCCCCGGCCGCCTTCTTCGCCTACCCCGACAAACCGAGTCAGCTCGTGCCGGAAGGCTGCAAAGTACATGTGCTCGCGACGCCCGCTGAAGATGCCATCGAGGCGCTCGAACACTTGGCGCAAGCCGTGGGAGCGCCGAAGCACGGCTATCAAGTGGAAGCGGCCAAGCGACCGGACCAGCCCCGCGGCAAGCTCGACTCGGCTGCTGTGGCTGCGGGTATCGGCGCACTCTTGCCCGAGCAGGCCATCGTGGTCGACGAAGGCAATACCGAGGGCATCTTCACGCCGCTGACCACGGCCGGTGCACCGCCGCACGACTGGCTCTACAACACCGGCGGCTCGATCGGCATCGGCCTGCCGCTCGCGACTGGCGCGGCCCTCGCTTGCCCTGACCGCAAGGTGATCTGCCTCGAAGGCGACGGCAGCGCGATGTACACGATCCAGGCGCTGTGGACGATGGCGCGCGAGCGACTCGACGTCACCACCGTGATCTTCGCCAACCGCTCCTACAAGATCCTGAACATCGAGCTGGCGCGCGTCGGCGCCGCCACCGTGGGCGCTCGCGCCAAGGACATGCTCGACATCTCGCGCCCGAACCTAGACTTCGTCGCGATGGCCAACTCGATGGGCGTCGACGCCTGCCGCCCCGAAACCGCCGAAGCCTTCTGCCAAGCCTTCGAACGCGCCCTGCGCGAGCCCGGACCGCACCTGATCGAGTGTATCGTCTGAAAAGGTGCCGCGCTCAGCTGTCTTGAGCTTCCATCAAAGCCTTCGCTTCAACGATGTACTCGAGGACCAGGCCGTTGACCGAGCGCGAATACTTCACGCGCTCCGAAGCGATTTCCCGCAACGCCGTCACGGCTGCGCGGTTCTTGCTCTCGACCAGCGCAGGCACGCCGCGGTTGAGCTGGCGGGTCCGCCGCGAGGCGAGAATGCACAGCGCAAAGCGGTTCTCTTCGTGGACAAGGCAATCTTCGACAGTGACGCGAGCCATGTTAACTCCGCGGAATTCGTGGGGTTGGCGAGCCTAGCAGAGGCGCCACCGGGCAGCAACACGGAAGGGTCTGGCGCCACACGCTGAATTATCTCAGACGGGGAGCCTTGGTGTAGTCTTTGCGCCGCTGAGGATGACGGATGCGAGCAGAGCGCAGCACTGAAAGAGCCTGGCTTCTTTGGTTGATAGGCACGCTGTCTGCGCTGGCGGGGGCGCCAGCCACAGTGCACGCGCAACCCAAAGGTGCGGCGAGCGCGGAAACCAGCCCAGAGTATCTCCCGAATGATCCCTCCGACCGCGACAAGGAGGCACGCGCGCTCTTCGAGCAGGGCAAGAAAGCCTATGAAGACGGCATGTATCGCGAGGCCTGGGGCTACTTTCGCGATTCCTACAAGCTGAGCGAGCGGCCTCAACTGCTCTACAACATCGGGCAGACCGCAGACCGGGTCGGTATGGACGCTGACGCCCTCAAGGCGTTCAAGATGTACCTCGATCGCCTCCCGGACGCGCAGAATCGCCGCGAGGTGGACAATCGCATCCGCGCCCTCGAGGAGCGCGTGAAGAACAACCCCAACGCACCTGCACCGCCACCGTGGCCGGAGCAAGAGAGCGGCGCGCAGCCGGACGACGCCAAGAGCGAAGTGGCCCCAGCTCCGCCCAGCAGCGGCCAACCGCGTCGGCGCGGCTACTATTTCCGGGGCGCGCTTGGCCTAGGCGTGCGTCACGATGCGGTATCTTCGACCGCCGACAAGTGGTCGATATCAGGCGCTGGCGCGGCGCTGGATCTGGCGGCGGGCATCTCGCTGATGCCGGGTTTCACCGTCGGCGGTGGACTCTTCTTGGAATGGACCAGCCGACCGACACTCGGACAGGCCGGCCAGAAGGACATCACGCTGAGCACCGCCAATCTCACCATGCTCGGCCCGATGGTCGACTGGTATCTGAATCCCGAGTCCGACGGCTGGCATCTGCAGGGCGCACTCAACCTGGCCATGCTGAACATCGCGCGCGGCAACCTGGCGACGAGCTCGAATACGCTCGGTCTCAACACCGCGACTGGCTTCGCGCTCGTCCTGGGCGGCGGCTATGAATGGCCCGTGCAGCAAGACTGGGCCATCGGCGTGCTGGGCCGGATGACCTTCGCTGGCGTCTCAGACAGCTCCATCTCCCACGGCTTCTTCGCTCTGAGCGTGCTGGGCACCGTAACCTGGTACTGAAGAGTGGCGCGTGCCCCGTGTGCCGATGGTTGCCGCAGGCGGTTTGCCGATGTGAGCCTACTTGAGCTCAGCCGAGGACTTGCCGAGCAACCGGCGGGCCACGATGAGCTGCTGGATCTGCTGCGTGCCCTCGAAGATGTCGAGGATCTTCGAGTCGCGCGCGAACTTCTCGAGCAAGAGGTCTTCGCTGTAGCCGATGCTGCCGCAGAGCTCCACGCAGCGCAGCGTGATGGCATTGCCGACTCGACCGGCCTTGGCCTTGGCCATGCTCGCTTCCATGGAGTTGGGCTCGCCGTTGTCGGCCATCCACGCTGCGCGCAACGTCAGCAGCCTGGCTGCCTCCCAATCCGCCTCCATGCGATAGAGCTCGGCTTCTATCGCACTCGCATCCCAGATCGGCTTGTCGTAACCGAGCTGCACGCCTTCCTTCGCCAATAGCTCGATCGTGAGATCGAGCGCTGCGCGCGCGCAACCGATCGCCATCGCCGCCACCCCAGGGCGCGTGTTGTCGAAGGTCTGCATGACCTGACCAAACGCAGCGCGGTTGCCGCCCGCGGCGAGCTCCGGATTGCCCAGCAGGTTGCCCTTGGGAATGCGGCACTCGTCGAGCAGGATGGTGGCGGTATCGGAGGCGCGAATGCCCAGTTTGTGTTCGAGCTTCACCACCTGCATCCCCGGCGTGCCTTTTTCGATCACGAACGACTTGATCGCGGCCTTGCCCTTGCTCTTGTCAAGCGTCGCCCACACCACCACCGCTTCGCAGCGATCACCGGCTGTGACGAAGATCTTCTCACCGTTGAGCACCCAAGCATCGCCGTCGTCGCGCGCGGTGGTGCTGATGCTGGCCGAGTCGGAGCCCGAAGCAGGCTCGGTGATCGCCATCGACGCGTAGAGGTAGCCAAAGCGCTGCTTCTGCTCCGGCGTCCCGGCGGCGTTGATGGCAGCGTTGCCGAGGCCCGCGCCCGGAATGGAGAGCATCAGGCCGACGTCACCCCAGCTCATGTTCTCGATCGACACGATGGCGGCCATGGCTTGGCCGTTGCGCACTTCACCCTTCTTCGGCTTGTCGCGCTTAGCTCCGGCCTGCTTCTGCGCTGCGGCGGCCTCCAGACTTCCGGGCTTGGGCCGACGATCGAGCACCTTGAGCTCCACGGGAACGTCGTGCTCCTGCCGGTCATACTTGCGCGACAGAGGGCGCATCACGTTGATCGCCACCGAACGCATCAGTTGGTCGAGGCCGAGAAGCTGCCCACCGAGCTCCAGATTGATCATCGCATCACCTCTCTTCGTGTCGCTCGTGCCACCCGTCGATCAACGCACACTCAAACCAAGCTCAAACCGAGACCAAGCCTTCGAGCAAGCTCACCGCGCGCAAATTGCGATACCAGAGCTCGACTGGGTGCTCGCGAATGAAGCCGTGTCCGCCCAAGAGCTGCACGCCATCGGTGCCGATCTTCATACCCTTGTCGGCAGCCTGCAGGCGCGCCAGATACGCCTCGCGATGAAACGGCAGGCCTTGCTCGGCGCGTGAGGCCGCGCGGTAGGTGAGCAGCCGCATGCCGTCGAGCTCGATGGCGATGTCGGCGATCATGAACGCGATCGACTGCCGATGGGTGATCGCTTCGCCGAACGCGCTGCGCTCGTTGCAGTAGCTCTTCACGTAGTCGAGCACGGCCTGGCCTGTACCCACCGCCAGCGCCGCAGTGCCGATCCGGCACAGGTCCACCATGCGCTCGAGGTCGAAAGGCTTGTCACCGCCGAGCTTGGCGGCGGCAGGCACCTCTACGCTGTCCAGCTTCACGCGACAGAGCTGGAGCGGCCGAAGCCCCATGAAGGACTCGCGTTCCGCCGAGATACCGCTCGCGCTGCCAGCGACCGCGAACGCTGCCGGGCCCTGCCCTTGCACCTCAGCGATCACCAAGAGCAGCGAAGCGCTCGCTCCGAAGGGCACCATGGTCTTTTCACCGCTGAGCACGTAGCTGCCACCGCGCTTCTCCGCCGTGGTCTTCAGCTTGCGTGGATCGAAGCGAGTGCTCGGTTCCATCAACGCGATGGCTGCAGGGTGAAATCCGTCCGCGGTGAAGGCAGGCAAGAGCGCTTGGTGTTGGGCAGCGCCGCCCTGATCGAGCACGGTGTTGATGAACGAAAGCGTCGAGAGCGCGCCGATGGCCATCGACATGTCGCCGTAGGCGAGGTCTTCCGCGATCAGCATGTTCGAGATGGGCGAGCGCGCCGCGCCGTAGCCACCTAGCGCTTCGGGGATCTGCACGGCCTGAAAGCCCAGCTCCAATGTCTTGCCGTAGAAGTCGTCGGGCACGGCCCGGGCCTCGTCGCTCTTGCGCGAGGCAGCGCGCAGCTCGGTCTGCGCGAACCTGCGGACCGTGTCGCGCATCAGCTGCTGTTCTTCGGTCAGCGTCAGGTCGAAGAGAGGGTTCACAGGCTGCTCGGTCATGGCTCTCCGTTCTGCGACGCGGACCCTCGAGAAGCCCGGCGATGGAGCCGAGAGGTCGCGCCACCGTCGCGTGGGCGATGCACGCCGCCGAAGCTCCGGTAGGCCAAAGTATACACTCCCGTATACCGAACGCGAGCGCCCCATAAAACCGGGCGTCTGCCGCAGCCCGCAGCCAGCAAGCCGGTTAGAATGCGCAGACACGCCCTCTCAGCACGTGAGCCAGCGCGACCCTGGTCGAACTTCCCCCACGAGGTCCTCATGCGTTACGCACCCCTCTTCTTGGCTGCCACATGCTTCGCTCTGGGCTGCCCAGCGACGAACGGCACGACGCTCACCGCCAGCGAGGCGCAACAAGCGATGGAGGAGTCGTCGACCTCGTCGCAGGCCGAGACCCTGGTCGCCAACGGCGTCGAGATCAGCACTAACTTCACGATCGGAAAAGCGGTGAAGGACGCCGCCGCCGAGCTGCGCGATTTCATCGCATCGCAGCTGCCCTGCGCGGAGATCACGCTGGCCGATGCCAAGCTCACCATCGACTACGGGAAGCTGGCCGGCACTTGCAGCTACAACGGCCACAACTTTGCGGGCAGGCAAGTGATCAGCGTCACACGCAACGACGCGGGCAGCGTGCTGGTGCGGCATGAGTGGAGTGACTTCAACAACGGCAAGGTCTCCGTGACCGGCAGCGCAGACGTCACCTGGAATCCGCAAGAGAAGAGCCGTCGCGTCGTGCACGACCTGACCTGGACGGTGATCTCCGGCCCCTACCAGGGGCGCAGCGGCGAAGGCACCGGCGATCGCACTCAGACACCGCTCGCAGGCGGCGTGCACGAAGGCATCCGGATCGACGGCACACGCGCCTGGCACGGCAAGCTCGGCCAGTGGAGCCTCGACATCAACGCAGTGGAAGTGCGCTGGCGCGATGCTGTGCCGCAAGCCGGCTCCTACGTGCTCGACACGCCCTTCGGCAAGACGCTTACGCTGACGTTCGGCCGCGTCGACGACAGCACCATCAAAGTCACGCTGACCAGCGGCACGCATAGCTTCGACTTCAACGTGAACGCGATCGGGCAAGTCGCTCGCCGCTGAACGGTCGCTAGCATCGGCGGGGCACGGGCCGGCTGTCACGGGAGAGCTCAATGGCGACGATTGCGGACCTAAAAGCGGCAGCCGACCAGGCGCTCTTCGCAGAGGCGCCAGAGCAAGCACTCGGGCTCTACAGCCGCATGGTGGAAGCTCAACCTGCAAACCTGGATGCACGGCTGCGCGTCGCGGACGCACTGATGGCGCTCGGGCAAGTGCAGCGCGCTGCGGTTGTCTATGCGGCGCTTTCACGACATGCAGCGCGCTCCGGCTATCCACTGCGCGCGCTGGTTGCGCTGAAAATGCTCTCCGCGATCGAGCCGAAGCTCGGCGTTTTGCTGCAGGACATCGCCACACTCTACGCGCGTGATTCGGCGCGGCTCGGGCGCAGCGTGCGTCGCGCCTTGCCCGACCTCAATGCGCCTGCGCCGGTCGAGACTGCGCCGCGCCCGATGCGCAGCGACGAGCTCGCTGCTCACGCCGAACGAGTGGCTGCGGGCTACGAGAGCGCCGGCCTCGTGTATCCCGACAAGCTGATCCCGATCCCCGTGCTCTCGCTCCTGGACAAGGCCGAGTTCGGCAGCGTGCTCGAAGTGCTGCGCCTTCTGCGCGCTCGTCCGGGCACAGTGATCCTGCGCGAAGGGGATCCCGGACGAAGCTTCTACGTCATCGCGCGCGGCACGGTGTCCGTGACGACCGGCAACGAGCGCGCACCGACGCTGCTGGCGCAGCTGCACGACGGCGCAATCTTCGGTGAAATGGCGTTGCTATCGGCGAGTCCGCGCACGGCGACCGTGAGCGCGCACACCGACTGCGATCTGCTGGAATTCGATTGCAGCGCACTGGTCGACGCCGGCGCAACGCTTGGCCGCCTCGCTTCCGCGCTGACGAGCTTCGCGCAAGAGCGCCTACTCAACACAGTGGTCGCCACCGCCACCATCTTTCGACCGCTCGACGAGCGGCAGCGCAACGACTTGATCAAGCGCTTCGTTGCGGTCCAGGTCGATCCCGGCGGCGTCATCATTCAGCAGGGCAGCCAGGGCCAAGGCATCTACGTGGTGCTCCGCGGAGAAGTCCGCGTGACCCGCAGCGAGGGCGCGGGCAGCATCGAGCTAGCTCGCCTCGGTGCCGGCGAAATGTTCGGCGAGATCTCGCTGCTCCGGCACGAGCCCACCACCGCCACCGTGGCCGCAAGCGACAAGGCGACGACCCTGCTCTTCCTGGGCCGCGACTACTTCGACCGCTTGCTCCAAGCAGTCCCCGAGCTCCGCACACACCTCTTGCACTTGAGTGAGGAGCGCGTGATGGACATGCGCATCAGCATGGCACCCGGCTTCACAGCCCCCATCAAGGACGAAGAGCTCGAGGTCGATGTCGTGATCGACGAAGAGAGCTAGCAGCGCGGCGTTCAGCGGCGCAGTTGCGGTCGGCCGGAGTATCGAGAATCATAGGCAGCCTTGCGCGCCCTGACTGGTGGCCCAAGCTGGCCGCGGAAAGCCGGCGCAGACACCCCTTCCCAAACAGACCCCGACGGAGGCTCTCATGCGTAAACTCACCGACAAGTGCAAGTCACTGCTTCAGAAGCCGGCGTTCGCTCACCTGGCGACGCTCATGGAAGACGGCAGCCCGCAGGTCAGCCCGGTTTGGATCGACGTGGATGGTGACACCATCCTGGTCAACTCCGCGCAGGGCCGCTTCAAGGACAAGAACATGCGCCACGACGCGCGCGTGGCGATCTCGGCCACCGACCCGGAGAACCCCTACAGCGCCGTGATGATCCGCGGTCGCGTAGTGAAGATCACGACCGAAGGCGGCGATGCGCACATCGATCGCATGGCCAAGAAGTACCTCGGCAAAGACGCCTATCCGTTCCGCCAGCCCGGCGAAGTGCGCGTGGTCTACCGGATCGAAGCCGAGAAGATCTCCAGCATGTGAGCGGGAAGACCGTGGCTCCTTGCCAAGATGTACACAGAATGGCATTTTATGTACATGAGCCTCCGCCACAAGCATCTGAAGATCGATCAGCGCAAGCTTGATCGCGCCAAGAAGCTCCTGGCTTTGCCCACCGAGCAGGCCACGGTCGACCGTGCGCTCGACGCCATTCTGGCGGAGGAGACCATCCTTCGTGCACATCGCAAGGCGCGCGCCGTCGGTGGTTTCGTCGACGCGTTCGGCGAGCCGTGAAGCGAGCCTTGCTCGACACCAACGTCTACATCGACTGGCTGAATGCAGGCCATCACGAGCCACTCGTGCTTGGACCCGGTTTGGTCCGGCACATGAGCACCGTCGTTCTCATGGAGCTCGAGGCGGGCGCTACCACGCTCGCTGCGCGCCGAGCCATCGGGCAGCTCTCGCTCGCCTTCGAGCGAACGGGACGGCTGGTGGCGCCTTCGCCGGCCGCATGGAAGCGAGCTGGCTCCGTCCTGCGCGGTCTGCGTGCGCGCGGACGGGAGGTCCGCCGCGCCTCCGTGGTCAACGACATGTTGATCGCGCTGACGGCGCGCGACATCGGCGCCACGGTGTTCACACGAGACAGCTCCGATTTCGCCGCGATTCGCCGGCTCGTCGATTTCTCGCTGATAGCCGTGTGACGCTGATGCGCGCCCATCCGGTTGTCGCTGGGCCGCCGCCATAGGCGGCGGGCTACTTGTCCGCTGGGCTGTCCTCCGTTCGACGGCGAAATCGTCGAGGCGAGACTGCACATGGTTGAGCCTCACGCGTGCGGTGCCGGGTGTTACCACCGATGACTCGCAGTGTACGACGAGGTGCGCGGCGCTTTCTGGAAACCGTGCACATCCGTCGAAA
>JADGRG010000677.1 GCA_017881145.1 Sandaracinaceae bacterium
CGCCTTGTGCTCGGCACGCGCGCGGTCGAGGTCTTCCTTGGTGCAATAGCAACGGTAGGCCGAGCCCGCGGCGATCAGCTTGTCGACGTAAGCGCCGTAGAGGCCGAGGCGCTCGGTCTGGTAGTAGGGCCCATCCGGACCACCCACCTCGGGACCTTCGTCCCAGTCGAGGCCGAGCCAGCGCATCGAGTCCAGGATGGCCTGCACGCTCTGCTGCGTGCTGCGCTCACGGTCGGTGTCCTCTATGCGCAGGATGAACTTGCCACCCAGCTTGCGCGCCCACAGCCAGTTGTAGAGCGCGGCACGTGCGCCTCCGATGTGTAGATAGCCGGTCGGCGATGGTGCGAAGCGAACTCGAACCTCGGTCATGGTCGGTGCCGTTAGCACTGGTCCGGGCGCTTTTGCAACGGCACTGCGCTGCTGCCGCTTGGGTCCCCCCGAGCTTGACTCCCGCATGGCCACGGATCACGCTCGGGGCCCTTTGCAAGCCTCCAGCCCTCATCGCCGGAAGATCGTCGCACGCCTCAACGCGCGTCTGAAGCCGAGTGCGCGCAAGCCCAGCGGCCAGCTGAGTGCTCGCCTGCGCGCTCGGGGCGAATTCTCCTTTGGCGGCGGCCTGGCGGTCGCGCGCTACAGCCTGGGCAACGGCCTGGGCATACTGCTCTTGGCTGACCATTCCGCGCCGGTGCTGAGCTACCACACCTGGTTTCGCGTCGGCTCCAAGCACGAAAAGCGGGGCAAGACGGGCCTGGCGCATCTCTTCGAACACTTGATGTTCGGCGAGACCGAGCAACTGCGCAAAGGCCAACTCGATCGGCTGATCGAGACCGCTGGCGGCGAAACCAACGCGGCCACCTGGGTCGACTGGACGCACTACCACTCGGAGCTGCCTGCCAGCGAGCTGCCGCTGGTCGTGCGCATCGAAGCCGACCGCATGCAGCATCTGGTCCTGCGCAAGCCACAGGTTGTTTCGGAAAAAGAGGTGGTGGCGAACGAACGCCGCTACCGCGTCGATGACGACATCGAAGGCCAGGTGAGCGAGCTGCTCTACTCCACCGCCTTCACGCGTCACCCCTACAGCTGGCCGACCATCGGTTGGATGAAGGATATCGAGGGCTTCACCACCGAAGACTGCGAGCACTTCTACCGCACCTACTACGCGCCCAATAACGCTACGTTGGTGGTCGCAGGGGACATCGAAGAAGAGCAGGTGCTGTCCCTGGTGCAAGAGCACTACGGCGCAATCCCCGCTTCGCGCATCCCGCAACTCAAGGCCGAAGCCGAGCCGCCCCAGCGCAAAGAACGCCACCACGTGCTGCGCCTGCCCACCCCCACGGCCAAGGTGGCGCTCGGCTATCACGCGCCGTCCTTTGGCGACGCCGACTATCCCGCGCTTTCGCTGCTCAGCGAAGTGCTCTTCGGCGGACGCAGCTCGCGGCTCTTCGGCCGCTTGGTGCGCGACGAAGAGCTGGTCGCCGATCTGCACGGCTCGGCCTCGCCTTTCGTTGACCCCGGCTTGTACGAGATCTGGCTCTCGCTGCGACCAGGCAAGGACCTTCCTACCGCGCTGCGCATCGTCGAGACGGAGCTTTCGCGACTGCGCGACCAGCTGGTGCCGCAGAGCGAGCTCGACAAGGTGAAGAACCGCGTCGAGCTCGGCTTCTTGCAGGGCCTCGAAACCACCGGCGGACGTGCCGAACAACTGGGCTTCTTCGAGACCGTCGCTGGTGACGCCGAAGCGCTCTTCCAACGCCTGGAGGCGCTGCGTGCCGTCAAGCCCCGCGACATTCAGCGGGTGGCACGACGGGTTTTCGAGACCAGAAGGCGCACTCGCATCGAGGTAGTTCCATCCGGCGAGGTGGAGCCATGATCAATCGCACAGAGCGCTTCGTAACGCCGTCGGGCACGGTACTACTGGTCGAGGAGTCCCATGCGTTGCCGCTGGTGCACATCGGTGTCTCGCTACGCACCGGCAGCGTGCACGATCCACGCGGCGCTGAAGGCCTCTTCCGCACCACCGCGCGCCTCTTGCGCATGGGATCTCGCGGTCGGAGTGCGGGCGAGGTCGAAGAACGGATCGACGCGCTGGGAGCCCAGCTCAGCATCGGCTGCGCGCCCAGCTACATCCACTTCGGTGGCGTGGTGGTCGCGAGCAACCTCGAGCCCTTCTTCGCGCTGGTCGGCCAGCTGCTCACCGCTCCAGCGCTGCGCAACCAGGACCTCGCGCGCGTGCGCCGCGAAACCCTGGCCGAGCTCTCCAGCCTCTGTGATGACGACCGCTCACTCGCCGCACGCCACTTCCGCGCTTTCGCGTTCGGAAAACACCCGTATGGTCGTCCGGTGATGGGCACGACCGCGAGTGTGAGCCGCGTGACGCGGCAGGCAGTGCTTTCGCACTACGAAAAACACTTCGTCGCTGGCAACGTGGTGGTGGGCATGGCCGGCGCGGTGGACTCCGAGCGCGCGCAAGAGCTGGTGGCGAAGCACCTGCGCTTTGCGCCGGGCCAGCCGCCGGCCGAGTCCGTCGCCGCACCGCGCATGCCGAAGGGCCGCCGTGTGCTGATCGTGGACAAGCCCGAGCGGACCCAAACTCAGATCTTGATCGGCACGCTGGGCACCCAGGTCGACGACCCCGACCACACGGCGTTGCAGGTAGCGAACACCATCTTCGGCGGCCTCTTCACCGCACGACTGACGCACGAAGTCCGCTCCAAGCGTGGGCTCTCCTACGGCGCCAGCTCGAGCCTCGGCCACGATCGCGTGCGCGAGCTCTGGTCGATGTGGACCTTCCCCGCGGCAAAAGAGGCTCGCGCCTGCATCGATCTACAGCTCGGACTCTTCGATACCCTGGTCAAAGACGGCGTGAAGCCCAGCGAGCTGCGCATCGCCAAGAGCTTTCTGACCAAGAGCCATGCCTTCGAGATCGACACCGCTGCCAAGCGCTTGGACCAAGCCGTCGAGACCGAGATCTTCGAGCTCCCGGCCGATTACCACAGCGGCTTTCTCGCGCGCGTGGCCGCCGTGACCCGCGGTGACGCCAATGCAGCGCTCAAGAAGCGTCTGTCACGGCGCAACCAGACCATCGTCGTCGTCGCGACCGCCAAAGAAGTGCGCAAGCAGCTCGCGGCGATCCCGAAGGTGCACGAGGTGCAGGTCGTGCCCTTCAGTCGCGTCTAAACAGAGACGCCTGGACCGCGCGCCATGTCCATGCGTTCCTGTTTAGGTGAGAGCCGCGGTGGGTTTTCGTGCGCTCTGCGTTCGAGCGGCGCGGTGGCTCTCCACCACGCGCGCGATGTCCTGCACCAAGCTCGATGGCATGAAGGGCTTGCGCAGCCACTCCACCGGTCCGGCAAAGCCTCCGTGCCAGCCCAGCTCGTCCGGCGTGGCTGCGGACAGGATCACGATCGGCACGCGCTCGGCCCACGCACCCAGCGTTCGCGCGGCTTCCGCGAACTCCTTGCCGTTCATGTCCGGCATCATGGCGTCGGAGATCACCACATCGAACTCGCGCGCGCGCATCGTCTCCAGCGCTTCACGCGCCGAGGTGACGATCACGGCATCGAAGCCGCCGATGTCCTTGAGCGTCAGCCGTAGTAAGCGCAACGTAGTCGGATCGTCATCCATCGCGAGCACACGCAGTGCACCACCGCTGGCGCTCTGCACTTTCGGCCGCAGGCTCGCTCCGCGCTTGCGACTGGGTGGACCCGACGCAGCTTTGGCGAGACTCGGCGCGAGATTCGGCGCAACCTTCGGCGATGTGCTGGCATTGGCGGCAGCGTGCGCCGCGCCACTACGTCGACCCACCTCTTCGGCCGCGTGTGCCAGCTCACCAGCTAGCTTCCCGAGCAGCGGCGGCGGCGAAACGCTGGCGCGCTGCTCCAGCTCACCGGCCATCTCGGTCAGGTGGTGATGACCGTAGCTGCCAGCGATCCCCCGCAGTTTGTGGCCTTCCTGCTTGAGCACACGCCTGGCGCTCTCGTCGCCGCCGAGCAGGCGCTCTGCCGCGTCTCGAAGCGTTTGAGCCCGCTGGACGAGACCAGACTCCATCTTGCGCTTCAGCTCGCCGAGCCGTGCCTCGAACGCCTTACGCCGCTCGTCCTGGTCGCCCATTGGCCCTGTTTCTCCGCTCTTGGCTGTGCTTGGCCCGCCCGCGCGTTGTAAGCTAGCCACTCGGCCTTGCCCGAGTATACGCGAGCTGAGCGGTTTCATGGGTCGAGACGGTCATCCTAAGCCAGGTCACGAGCACGCAGACGTGGCTACGCCGTCGGCTGCGACGGAACCCGCCCTGAGTGCGCCGACACTCTCGGTGCCACCGAAGCGCCGGACGCATGCTCGCGGCGACACCACCGTGCCGAGCGTACGCTTGGTCAGTCGCGACGGCGATTCCGAGCAGCCCAAACCCGGCAGCTGGGAAGGGCCCGCAGCTGGCGTGCTGATCGGCAGCACCTATCGAGTGGTCGGACCGCTCGGCCAAGGCGGAATGGGCGTGGTGGTGTTGGCGTTGGACGAGCGCTTGGAACGCGACGTCGCCATCAAACTGATTCGTCCGGCCTTCACACGCAGCGAGAGCGCGCGCGAACGCTTTCTGATCGAAGCGCGAGCCATGGCGCGGGTGCGCCACGAAAACGTGGTCGAAATCTACGCCTTCGGCGAGCTCGACGAGACGCCTTACTTCGTCATGGAGTACGTGCCCGGCACCAACGTCGCCAACTGGCTCGACGATGCCATCCTCGAGGATCGCTTGCCCTCGGTGGACGAAGCGCTGGGATATCTCGACCAGATGTGTCGCGGTGTCACGGCCATCCACTCCTCGGGCACCGTGCACGGCGACCTCAAGCCTAGCAATCTACTGATCGGCCCGGCGTCACGCTTGGCCATCGCCGACATGGGCCTGTCGCGCATGTTCGATCCAACCGGT
Source organism: Sandaracinaceae bacterium (assembly GCA_017881145.1). Taxonomy (GTDB): domain Bacteria; phylum Myxococcota_A; class Polyangia; order Polyangiales; family JAFGIB01; genus JADGRF01. The sequence goes on from JADGRG010000677.1 coordinate 4,919, forward strand.
CGACCAGGCGAGCATCCGATGGCCGGCACGCCGGCCTACATGGCGCCAGAGTTCGCACGCATCGATCTCGCCGCGGAGCTGGTGCAACGCGCCGACATCTACGCGCTCGGCGTGATCGCATTCGAGATGCTGACGGGCCAGGCTCCCTTCGACATCGAGACCACGGCCGACATGCTGCTCGTGCACAGCGGCAGCAAAGCCCCGCTGCCGAGCCAGATCAGGCCCGAGCTCACCACCGCCTTCGATGTGCCGCTCTTGCGCGCGCTCAGCTTCGATCCCGAAAAACGCACGCCCAGCGCCGACGCCTTCCGGCGCGCGCTGCTCGAAGCCCGCGAGTCGATCACGGCCAACCACGGTTCGCTCAGGATCGTGGTCGCCGACGACGACGCCGATTTCCTGGCACTCGCCTCTGAGGCGCTCGCCTACGGTTTCCCCGGCGCACAGATCGAAGTGGTGGCCGACGGTGAAGCAGCGCTTGTGGCGTGCGATCGCGAGCCCGCCTCACTGGCAGTCATCGACCTCGACATGCCAGGGCTGAACGGCGTCGAGCTCACCGCAGCGCTGCGCGCTCAATACAGCTTACCCATCGTGGTCGTGACAGCTTCCGGAGGCGCACCCGACTGGCACTTGCTCTCCGCCCTGGGCGCCGACGGCTTCCTGGTGAAGCCCATCGACCCCTTCGCGTTGGTCGCGCTCGCGCGCAAGGCGCTGGACACCAAGCGCGGTCGGGCCCCAGCGGCCAGCACCAACAAGCGGCGCTGAAGAGCGCTTGGCTCAAGGTGCTACGGTCGGCGCTGCAGCTGTCGGCGGCGGTTCGGCCGCAGGCGTTGGAGCTGCAGCTGTCGGCGGCGGTTCGACCGCAGGCGTTGGTGCTGCAGGTGTCGGCGGCGGCTCGACGGTGGGCACCGGGGCAGCGTTGAACGCGTGCATCCGGGCCGGCGTCGGGAAGATGCAGCTACGTTCCAGGCAGATCCGCGGGGCCGCACAATCCCGGTCCACCGTGCACCCGCTCGCTGCGATCGGCAGGGAGGCTGGCTGCCTACCAGCGCTGCGCGCTTGCAGGTCGTCCTTCGCCTGCGCGCACTGCGAGGTGGCGCGATAGCCATGCACGGCGGATACGGTCGCAAGCGCAGCGATGCCGAACGCTGCCATCGCGGTCTCGGTGCTACTGCCACCCGAGGTGTCACGGCTCGCGGCAAACACCGCTGCTTCGGCGCCGTAGGCCACGGCGCCCACCGTGTCGAGCACGGGCGCTAGCTTGCTCGTGGTGCACTCGAAGCTGGTCAGGCGCGCGTGGCCTGCGGGGGCTTCGGTGACGAAAAGGAAGGAGCAGCCACTGACCAGCCAGGCGCAAGCCAGCGTGACGCCGAGCGAGTGCCGCGACATCTGGAAGTAGCGCACCATTCAAGCCCACCCGGGATCGGGCGCGGCACGCTCGCCCAGCTTGGCTCTGACCTTGGTCGCCGCGGTGCTGGTGTAGACGATCCGCTCCACACCCTGCCTGCGGGCAGCCGCCAGAGCATTCAGCGTGCCCTCGACCGCAGGCCGCTCGATGCGGGCCGGATCCACATCGAAGTTCCGATGCACCGCGCCGACGTGAAAGAGCACCTGAACACCTTGCATGGCGCGCACCAGACTCGGAGCGTCGAGTAGATCGCCTTCACACACTTCGACATCGAGTCGGGTCGGGAGCCGGCGGTCACTGCGTGCACGCACGAATGCGACGGGCGTCACACCCGCTGCCAGTGCCGCCAGCGCGAGGTTCGCCCCGATGTGCCCGTTCGCGCCCGTGATGAGTGCCTTCATCGCTCGCACCTCGCCCCAGACCTGATGGTGCTCGTTCCCCTACGACAGTGGATAAGCTCAACAGCGAGCGCATGGTTGTCAAGCGCCCAGCGCATGGGGGGTGCACGCGGTTTGGCCGTCGCCAGGAGATGCCGAGCCAGCATTGCCGAGCGCGCGCCGGGCGCTATCATGTGTTTGCGCGGGGATGGGTTAGCGCCTCGGGATTGTCCGAGCTCCAGAAGGAGCCTTCTGCCGTGCGGATGTGGGAGCGCGCGCTCCCCCACCTTGGAACGTCCCGAGAATTGCCGGGGCGCCGGCTGCGGCCGGGGGAGGATGCAGGACATGCACAAAACATATGGCCTCTCACGGAAGGGCACGACCGGGTAATCGCATACCCGCCGAGCAGCCTACAGTTTTCGGTGTGGCGACATGCCCGTCGAAGAGCTTTCGGCGCTCGGCGTAGATGCGTATGGCCGCCGAGCAGCCTGCGGCTCTCGGCGGGAAACCACTGCGAGTGGTTTCTGAGCGACGGCCAGTCCATTCGAGAGGCCACGTAGTGGAAGCGGCGAGTCACCTGGGCAAAACCGGGGCTCGCCGTTTCTTTTTCCGGCACGCGCTCACGCGATGCTCGGCGGCGGGGCGCGCCGCGGCGCGCGACGTCCAACCAATCAACCGACGTTCAACCAAGCCGCTTCAGAGCAAGTATTGGTCGCCG
>JADGRG010000678.1 GCA_017881145.1 Sandaracinaceae bacterium
AGGACAACGGTTGGTCCCACTGGGTGCAAGTGATCACGGCCGAGAAGAACGGCGGGTTCGCCTACGGCAACAACCTTGGTTTTCGCCATGCCCATGCTTCCGGCGATCCACCTGACTACTTCTACCTGCTGAACCCTGACGCGGTGGTGCGGCCGCACGCCATCGGCGAGCTGGTGCGCTTCATGGCGGCGCATCCGCGTGTGGGCACGGCAGGGTCGAGTCTAGAGGGAGCCCACGGCAAGCTCTGGCCTTACGCGTTCCGCTTTCCGAGTCTGGTCTCGGAGGTGAACAATGCGCTCGGGCTCGGTCTCTTCGCGCGCCTGGTGAAGAACCGAGTTGTAGCGCGTCGCATGGGCGACACACCGGATGAGGTCGACTGGTATCCAGGCGCTTCGATGATGATTCGTCGCCAAGTGATCGACGAGCTCGGCGGCATGGACGAGTCGTATTTCCTCTACTACGAGGAGACCGACTTCTGCCTCAAGGTGCAGCGCGCGGGCTGGTCGAACTTCTACGTGCCGTCGTCTCGCGCAGAACATATTTCCGGACAGAGCACCGGCGTCACCGGCGCGGGCGCCGAGACGCGCCGGCTGCCCAAGTATTGGTTCGAATCGCGGCGCCGCTACTTCTCCAAGAACTTCGGCAAGAGCTATGCGATGGCGACCGACGCGGCGTATCTGGCAGCTCACTTTGCCGGCGGGCTGAAGAGGCGCTTGCAAGGCAGAGCGCTGGGACCGCCGAGTTTCATCGCGGATTTCGTGGGGAACAGCGTGCTGCGTCCCCAGAATCGAGAGCTTGCGCCCGTGCGGGAATACCATCCGGGGCAGTGCGACCCAGGACCCGGCGTTGCTGAACGCATGAGCAAGACCCGGCGGGATGCCAAGACCCGAGGGGTCCCTGGTTGGTAGCGCCAATGGGGATCTCGGACCGGATATCCACGCTCTTCCCTGTCGCCGAGGCGGATTCAACTCTGGCGAGAGCGTCGGCAGGCCGCCGATGCGCGTCGGGGTCGACCGAGTGTTGGGGCGGCACCGAGAGTGCACGCCAGGGCCGATCTGTGGTACCGGCGCAGGTTATGGAACCGGAGTCTCAGTCGTCTGTTCCGCACTATCGTGTGCTGCACAAGCTGGCCGCCGGCGGTATGGCGGAGATCTTTCTCGCCGAGCGCATCGAAGACGGGCATCCACCGGTGCACGTGGCGCTCAAGCGGGTGCCGTCGCATCTGCGCGGCGATGCCACGATCGTCGGCATGCTTTCCGATGAGATCCGCCTCGGCCTCCTCTGCTCTCACCCAAACCTCGTGACCACGCTCGATGCAGGGCACAACGACGACCAACCCTATGCGGTCCTCGAATATGTCGACGGGCTCGACCTTGCTCGCTTGCGCGTCACGATGCTCGAGCGCGGCGAGCGCTTCACGCGCGCGCAGGCCGTTCACATCTGCATGGAGATATCCAAGGGCCTCGCTTACCTGCACGTTCTGGCCGACGCTTCTGGAGCGCCGCTCGGCGTCGTGCACCGCGACGTGACGCCGCCGAATGTGCTGCTCGGCGTCGACGGTGAGGTCAGGCTCTGCGACTTCGGCTTCGCCAAGTACAAGTCCCAGCGAACACTCACGGAGCCGGGCTTAGTCAAGGGAAAGTTCAGCTACCTCTCACCGGAGGCGGCGCTGGGGCAGCCGGTGGATCATCGCGCGGATCTCTTCGGGGTCGGCATCATGCTCTGGGAGATGCTCACGATGAGCCGCCTGTTTCACGCCAGGACGGACTACGAGACTCTCAAGTTGATCCAGAAGACCGAAATCCCGACCCTCGAGTCATCGGGCATCGACGCAGTGCTCGAAGAGATCGTGACCAAGTGCTTGGCGCGCGATCCGGTGCGCCGCTACCAGTCCGCGGAGGCACTCCACAATGCCCTGGCGGCCTACGCTGACTGGCAGGAGCTCAGCTGCGATCTCGGTCGGCTAGTCATACAGATGAAGCTGCCGCATCGGGCCACGGAAGCGAGCGCAGGCGCGGGTCACGCAGGCTAACTGACGCAAGCCTGCCGGTGGGGTGACGACGACGATCGCGTGCGCGCGTGCGCATGGTGCAGGCGCGCTCGCGCTCGGACTTGCGGCCGATGCGCGAGGAGTGCTTGGCCGACACCATGCGTCGCCGCTGGCCTGTTCAGACCGCGCCACGCGCCGCTCTTGGTGCACGCGGCAAAGGCGTGGAACGCGCAGGTACAGGGTTTTTCGCGTCGGCCCAGTCCTCGCCGTAGTGGAACGTGATCTCCGTACCCGGCCGAATCTCACGCAGCGCGAAGAGTCGATCTCCACGGAACTCGGCATTGGGCGTGCTGGAGTGATTCAGACAGCGCAGCTCGTTGCGACCGTCGATGCCGATGACTTCGCCGTCATCGTACTCGACCCAGAGCACGTAGGTGTCGTTCTCGGTCGTGAGCTCGCCCTCGTACACGCCGACGAAAGCATTGCGACGGAAACGCTTCTTTGCGAAGACGCCGTTGCCATGGATCGGGCTGCCTTTTACTTCGAATTTGTCGCTCATGAGTTGCTTGCCTGAAGCCGCGCCGTTGGTCGACACGTTGTCTCGTCACGGCGCTGCGAGAGTCGATTCTCCAGTATCCGTGGGACGAAGAACGTCGACATAGCACCTCACCCTTGCTGCGGTAAATGCTCGCCTCGATGCGGGACGCCGGATTGCGCCTGACGGGGCTGCCCCTGCCCTCGGGCCATGGCGTCGAGCTGCGGCCAGCCGGTCAGTGTCCAGCGACGCTGCCTGTGGCTGGTTGCCTGCGGCAAAACGAGCCGTATCAGCCTTCTGGCTGATCGCGCAGCCGATAGCCGACGCCCGGCTCGGTGATGAGGAGCCTGGGTCGGGCGGGATCGGCTTCGATCTTCTTGCGCAGCTCGGCCATGTGCACGCGCACGTAGTGCGCTTGGTTGGTCTGCGCGGGGCCCCACACGTCTTTCAAGATCTGACGGTGCGTGAGCACCTTGCCGGCGTTCTGCGCCAAGAGCGACAGAAGCTTGTACTCGATGGGTGTCAGGTGAACGGTCTGCCCGTTGCGCGTGACCTCACGGCGGCTGAAATCGATCCGTAACGTGCCGAAGCTGAGGGTGGGCGGGATGCCTTCACCGGTCGGCGCCCGCCGCAGCGCCACGCGCATGAGCGCCATCAGCTCGCTCGTACCGAACGGCTTTGTAAGATAGTCGTCCGCGCCAGCGTCGAGCGCACTGACCTTGTCCTCCTCGCGGCCACGCGCTGAAATCACGATGATCGGCACGCGGCTCCATTCGCGTAAGCGCCGCGTGAGCGCCACACCGTCTTCGTCGGGCAAGCCGAGGTCGAGCAACACCAGCTCGGGGTTGTGGCTGGTGGCAAGCAGCATGGCTTCTGCCCCAGTCCCAGCTTCGACCAAACGATAGCCCTGCGAGTGCAGACACGCGCGCAAGAAGCGGCGCATCTGGGGCTCGTCTTCGACGACGAGCACCAGCGGCTCGCTGCCCGTCATGAGCGTGCTCCAGAGGACGCGGCCGAATCTAGCACGCGTGAAATGGTGGGCGCCTCGGAGGCCAATGGCAAGGAGATGCGAAATAGCGCGCCGCCCTCTCGGCGGTTCTCCGCGCGGATGCTGCCGCCGTGAGCTTCGACGATGCCGCGACAGATCGGCAAGCCTAGCCCCACCCCACCGATGCCCACGTGTGTGCCGCGATAGAACTTGTCGAACACGCGTTCTTCGTCGCCCGGTGTGATGCCAGGTCCACGATCGGCGATCTCGATCACGAGCTCGGCATTGCTGGTGCGTGCACGCACTTCGATCGGTGTTTGCTCGGGTGTGTACTTGGCGGCGTTTTCGAAGAGGTTTACGAACACCTGTTCGAAGAGCACCGGATCCACGCCAATCAGCGGTAAGTCAGTGGGCAGATCGGTCTCCACCACCCGCGAGCCGAGCTTGCCCTCCAGCCGGGTGAGCGCCGAACCGATCAGCTCCTCGACCGGCACCCAGTCGCGCTTCACGGACAACCCGCCGGATTCGACGCGCGTCATGTCGAGCAGGTTCTCGAGCAGACGCTCCAGGCGCTCGGCTTCCTCGCAGATGGTTTGCAGCAGATCGGAGCGTTGCTCGAGCGCCACGCCGTCGGCGTCACGCAGCGTGGTGGCTGCGCCGGTGATGGCGGCCAGCGGCGTGCGCAGATCGTGGGATACAGCGCTCAAGAGCGAGGAGCGCATTTCCTCGGTGCGGGCACGTAACGCGGCGGCCTTGGCGTCTTCGGCGAAACGTGCGCGCTCGATCGCGAGCGAGCCTTGGCGGGAGAACGCTTGTAAGAACTCATGCTCGTCCTGATGTAGGGTGCGCTGGTCAGCCGGTGTGAGGGCGAGCACGCCGAGGACCTCGGCCCGTGAGCGCAGAGGCACGCAAAGCACCGGTGCGCCCGGCAGCGTATCGGTGCCCAGCCCCGCGGGGCGCCCGTGTTCCAGCACCCAGCGCACCACGCCGTCTTGCGCGAGGTCTGCCGGCACATCGCCGATGCTCGCCGTTTGTGTCGCAGAGCCCTGCGCGGCGGTGAGCACGACCGCCGCGCCGCTACGGAACACCTTGGCGGCATGCTCGACCACCACCTTGGCGGCGCTCGCTTCGTCGGGCGCCGCGGCGAGATCGCGGCTGAATGAGTAGAGCGATGCGGTACGGGCTTCGCGGTCGAGAGCGTTCTGTTCTTGCTGGCGAATGCGCGCTGTCAGGCTGCTGATCACGAAGCCGACACCGAACATCATGGCGAAGGTCAGCATGTGTCGCGCGTCGGAGATTGCGAACGTGTAGTAGGGAGGAACGAAGAAGAAGTCGTAGCCGGCGACCGAGAGCGCGGCCGCTACCAGCGAGGGCCGGCGTCCAAAACGCACAGCGACGATCATGATGACGAGCAGGTAGAGCATCACCACGTCGGGCAATGCCAGCGCGCCGCGCACGAGGAAGGCCGCAGTGGTGGCCGCCGCCACCAGCAGCGTCGTCCATGCCAGCTTGCGCAGCTCAAAGGCTTCTCTGGGCTTGACGGGTTGCGCGCTCGCCGGCCCCTTGCCTTCGTCGCCGGAAATCACGTGGACGTCGATGTCGCCGCTGCCGCGCACCAGCTCGTCGAGCAACGAGCCACGCAGGCGGTCGCGCAGCCGCGGGTGTGTGGGCTTGCCGACCAAGATGCGTGTGACGTTCTTGTCGCGGGCGTAGGCAAGCAGCGCGGTGCTGATGCTGTCACCGGTGAGTCGCACGACCTCGCCTCCGAGCGACTCGACCAGTTGCAGATGCGCGTCGAGCCGAGTGCGATCCGCTTCCGAGAGCGGTGCGAGTGCGATGGGCTCGACGTAGGCCGCTGTCCATTGCGCCCGCAGCCCTGCCGCCATGCGCCGAGCGGCACGGGCCAGACGCGCCGAGGCGGGGCTGGGGCTCACGCACACCAAGATACGTTCGCCCGCGGCCCAGGTGCCGTGAATGTCGTGCTCTAGCCGGTAAGCTTGCATCTCGGCGTCGACGCGATCGGCGGTGCGACGCAGCGCCAGCTCACGCAGGGCGAGCAGGTTGCCGCGCTGGAAGAAGTGATCGACCGCGCGGGCGGCTTGCTCGCGCAGATAGACCTTGCCTTCACGCAGGCGTTGGAGCAGCTCATCCGGCGGAAGATCGACGAGCTCGATCTCGTCGGCCCGATCCAGGATCGCGTCTGGCACCGTCTCGCGCACACGCACCTGCGTGATCTGCGCGACCACGTCGTTCAGGCTTTCGACGTGCTGAACGTTGAGCGTGGTGTGGACCTCGATGCCCGCTTCGAGGAGCTCTTGCACGTCTTGGTAGCGCTTGGGATGTTGCATCCCCGGGGCGTTGGTGTGCGCCAGCTCGTCGAGCAAGAGCACCGCGGGCTTGCGCGCCAGGGCTTGCGCGAGGTCGAACTCTTCCAGCTGCGTGCCGCGATACTCGACCACCTTGCGCGGGAGAAGCGGAAGACGCTCTAGCTGCGCTTCGGTCTCCTTGCGGCCGTGCGTCTCGATCACGCCCACCACCACGTCGACGCCTTGCGCGTGTAGCCGCTGCGCGGATTCAAGCATGGCGTAGGTCTTGCCGACGCCAGGCGCAAAGCCGAAGAAGATCTTGAGCTTGGTGTGTCGCTCACGAGCTTCTTCGGCTTGCACCCGACGCAAGAGCGCGTCGGGATCAGGTCTTGCGCCGTTCGAATCGGTCATCGGTGCGCGGCCACATCTCCGCCGTTGCTAGCGCCGCCTGTCGCGCTGCGTGGCGCAGCTGCGTCCAGATCGAGATTGAGCTGCAGCACATTCACGTGGGGCTCTCCGAGGATACCAAAAGTTCTGCCTTCCACGTGGGTATCGACGATGGCGCGCATCTGGGCCTCCGGCACGCCGCGCGCGAGCGCGACGCGATGTACCTGATAGTACGCGGCAGCTGGAGAAATCTCCGGATCGAGACCGCTTCCGGACGTGGTCACCAGATCGACCGGCACGGGGGCTTCGTTGCTCGGGTCCGCCTTCCGGAGTGCTTCTACGCGGCCCTTGATGGCCTCCGCCAGCGCGGGATTGGTCGGGCCGAGGTTCGAGCCCGTCGATGCGCCGCCGTTGTAGGCGTAGGGTGCCGTGGCCGAGGGTCGGCTCCAGAAGTAGCCGGGCTCGGCGAACGCTTGGCCGATGAGCTTGGAGCCGGCAAAGCCGCCGCCGGCCTTCGCGGGCAAGAGGCTCCCATTGGCTTGCGAAGGAAATACGACCTGCGAAACCGCGGTCACGACTGCCGGGTACACGGCGCCGGTCAGCACGGTGAAGAAGAGGAGCAATGAGGCTGCGGGGCGAATCAGAGAGCTCATGGTGGTGTCCTTTCGAATGAAGCTTTTGGCTCAGCCCATGCCAACGCTGGTGAGAAACATGTCGATGAGCTTGATGCACGGGAACGGCAAGATGACGCCGCCCAAGCCGTACACCAGCACGTTCTGTCGCAAGAGTGTGGAGGCCGAGGCAGCACGGTATTGGATGCCACGCAACGCCAACGGGATGAGCGCGACGATGATCAGGGCGTTGAAGATCACCGCGGACATCACGGCGCTGGTGGGCGAGTGCAGATGCATGATGTTGAGCGCACGTAGCGCAGGGTAGGTGGTCACGAACGCCGCCGGAATGATCGCGAAGTACTTGGAGATGTCGTTCGCGATGCTGAACGTGGTCAGCGAGCCGCGCGTCATCAGCATCTGCTTGCCGATCTCGACGATCTGCAAGAGCTTGGTGGGGTTCGAATCGAGGTCCACCATGTTGCCCGCTTCTTTGGCGGCTTGGGTGCCCGTGTTCATCGCGACCGCGACGTCGGCTTGAGCGAGCGCGGGTGCGTCGTTGGTGCCGTCGCCGGTCATCGCGACCAAGTGACCCTTCTGTTGGTAGTCGCGGATCATCGCGAGCTTCTGCTCGGGCGTGGCCTGCGCCAGGAAGTCGTCCACGCCGGC
>JADGRG010000679.1 GCA_017881145.1 Sandaracinaceae bacterium
CGCATCACGGTTTCGTCGTCGCCGGCGCTACCGCCGTAATACGTCATGAATTGGATGCGACCGTTGGAGGCTTCGCCCAGGCGTTGGTTGTAACGTTTCTCCTGGACCACGATGTCCTGAGTACGCGGGACCATGGTCGCGACCTTGATGACCACCTTGCCGGTCTCGGCCTGCAGCCGTGGCCCTCCAGGCAGTGCAAGCATCACGAGCGACAAAATCACGGCTGAAGCTGGGATTCGCATCCAAATCTCTCCTGGATCATCGAAGTGGGATCATCGAAGTGGGATCATCGATGTGGGTACCGATGGGTTCGAACGGGGTGGCCAGAGGTTCCTGCCAAAGGCGCGGCGTACGATACGCGAACTCCATACAGAGCGCGACCCTGACTTGCCCTCGCGTGGCTTGCCCTCGCGGATCGGCGCCTGCGGTCCCGGCGCTCCGGTTCGCGACGTGCAGCCCGAATCTGGACCACGACGCTCCCGGACGCGGCCAGATTCACCCGCCGAGACCCTGTGCTTCGGGCAAGCCGAGCATCAGATTGAGGTTTTGCACCGCCGCTCCCGAGGCGCCTTTGCCGAGGTTGTCGAGTACAGCGGTGAGCAGGACGTGGCCATCGGGGTGCGAAAGCACGCGCAGCTCCACGCGGTTGCTGTCGTTGCAGGCTCTCGGATCGAGGTCGCGCTCGGTCAGCGCGGAATCGGCGCGCAGCACGCGGACGAAACGTTCCGCCTGATAGCGGCTGCGCAGCGCTTCAAAGAGGCGGTCGGCGCTCGTGCCGGGCGGCAGCCATGCGGCGTGAAGGGGGATTTCCACGCGCATGCCGCAGCGGAACGGCCCCACCGCGGGCACGAAGTAGGGCTCCAGGGTCAGTCTGGCCTGATGCCGCATCTCGGGGACGTGCTTGTGCTTGCGTTCGAGCGCATACGGGGCTTCATAAGGAAGCTGCAGCAGGCCGTTACCGGGTGCTTCCCATTTTTCAATCAAGGGGTGCCCACCGCCGCTGTAGCCCGAGAGAGCATGGACCGTCAGCGGGCTTTGGGGCGGCAAGAGGCCGGCATCGACGAGCGGGCGCAACAACAGCGCGACGCAGGTTGGGTAGCAGCCAGGATTGCTGACGCGCTTGGCTTGTGCGATGGCCTGCCGCTGATCGGATGCAAGTTCGGGCACTCCGTAGATCCAGCCTTCCGCGACACGATGGGCCGTACTTCCGTCGATGATGCGCGCGTTCGGGTTGGTTAGCAGCGCCACGGCTTCGCGGGCGGCATCATCCGGCAGGCACAAGATCGACACGTCCGCCGTGTTCAGCAGCTCGGCGCGGGCGGACGGGTCCTTGCGGCGCTCGGGCGCGATCGAGAGCAGCGTGAGGTACGTGCGGCCGACCAACAGCTCGCGGATACGCAGACCGATGGTGCCCGCCTGGCCGTCGATGAAGACTTTTCGCTCGTGTGCTGGCTCGTGTGCTGGCTCGTGCAACATGACGCAGCGGCAATTAGCATGCACCGGCGCTCCGTCGAGTCTGCACGCGGCCCAGTCCCGGTGTAAACTCATCGCGATGTCGGCACCTCGGTATCCGATGCTGTCGGGGGATCCTCCCGAGTTGCTCGTGCATGATGAGCTGATGCCCTGTCCCTATGTGCTGGGGCGCGACGCGCGTTTGCCGCTGCGCCTGCCCCTCGTGCGCCTGTCGCGGGCGCAGCTCGACCAGCGCTTGCGGCAGGGCGAACGCCGCCAAGGCCGACTCCTGTATCGCACGCAGTGCCCCAACTGCACCGCGTGCGAAGCCATCCGCATACCCGTGCGGGACTACCGGCCGAGCAAGACCGAGCGGCGCGTCGAGCGCCGAGGTCAGCGCATCATCGAAACCAAGCTCGGCGTGGTCGCGGCCGATGAGCAGCGGGCCACGCTCTACAATCTCCACAAGCTCGGTCGTGGATTGGGCAACGACGGTGATCCGCTCACGCAAAGCGGCTATGCGGCGGTGCTCGCCGATACGAGCTGCGAGAGCTTCGAGCTGCGCTACTACGTGCAGGACACATTGATCGGCGTTGCGATCGTCGATCGAGCAGAAAACGCCCTTTCTGCCGTCTACTGCTATTACGACCCGGCCTATGGATATCTCAGCCCCGGCGTGTATTCGATTCTCTACCAGCTCGAGTTGTGCCGACGCTGGGGCCTCGACTACTTGTATCTCGGACTCACCATCGATGCGTGCAAAGCCATGGCCTACAAACGCCGCTACGTGCCGCACGAACGGCTCGTCGATGGACAGTGGTCGCGGGTCGAGCGCTGACATGACGAGCATCCGTCGCGTGCCTCGCGCCTTTCTCTGCGCGTTTGCTCTCGCCTGCTGTCTGCACGTTCCCACGCAGGCACGCGCACAGAAGCTCAAGGACGCACTCAAGGAGCATGTGCGCGAGGGCATCGAGAAGTCGGAGCAGAAGCACGAGCAAGAAGCCGTTTCACCCGAACCATCGAAGCCGCCGGACGCGCCCGCGGAGCCAGCGCCGAACAGGTCGGTGCAGCCAGACGAGCCCGCTTCGGGAAAGCCAGCGGGTCCGCCTCCGGACATCGAAATCGGCTGGAGCAGCGACGAGCCATCGACGCCCGCGCCGGACGCGAAACCGGCGGGACCGACGCTTCCGGTGCGCATCCTCGGCAAGTATCTGAAGATCGACTTCGAATTGGGCGGTGGTTATCGCGGCTGGCTTCCCCAGCAATACGACGTGGTCCACGTCGACGTTGCGAGCTACGCGACGTGGAGCGTCGAGGTCCGCGCCAAACTTTTTGGCTTCTTGAGCCTGCGGCGTGGCTATTACGAGAGCAACGGCGTCTCGGC
>JADGRG010000680.1 GCA_017881145.1 Sandaracinaceae bacterium
CGTGCAACGCGTGGGGTCCACCGGTGTGGTCGGCTTGTACGGGCAACAATCGAAGTTCACGTAGCTGTAGGTGCCCAAGCCGCAGGGCGTGCTCAGCGTGTATCCACCCAGCGAGAGGCCTGCTTGCTCGCAGGCAGCGGTCGCGTTGGTCTTCCACACGTCGGCGGGCTTGCAGCTGCTGCCACCGCCGTCCGTTCGGTGCGTGCATCCGGCTGGCAGCGGCTGCATGCCAACGTAAGGAGTCTGCTGCGCCGGGGTCTCGGGCGTTACCGCACCTGCGTCCAAAACCTGCGCCTGTGGTTTGAACGGCGGTTGCTGCTGCCCAGAACCCACCACGCCGGAGTCCACCCCGCCTTGCTCGTGCGCGGGTAAGAAGCCATCGGCGTTCAGGCCAGAGGAGCTGCAGCCGAGCAGGTTAAGGGTGGCAACCAAAGGGATCGCCAGGCCGAACAACCTGGCGAGAATCGGCGAAAACGTGGCTCGTAGGCGCGATGACATGAGTGACTCCCTGGTAGCTGCCGTGAAGACCATCTGCCCGGACGACGAGTGTCCGGTCCGTTGGCACACTCAGGCACAAGTTGCAACCGGTTCCCAGGAGCTCTTCACGAATCATGCCGAACGTCGGAACCGCCCGTGCTGGCCCCGTGCGCAGGACTCTGTCCGCGCCCGTCGGTCTGAAAGGATCCTCGAGGCGCCCCCATGTTGCCCACAGACGACTATGCTCATCCCAGCGTGAGCAGCGGGCGATCGCGCAAGCCCAGGTTTGGCCTTCGCTGCGCCGTCTGGCATTTGCCGCGTCATCTCCCGTGCGGGCGTTGGTGAGCGTCGATCGAACGTGGCTTGCACCTTCCGGCGCCACCGTCTACATTTCTGTAGAAACGAGGCTCTTGACCATGGCCGAATCTCAGATATCCGCCTTCATCAGCGATGCGACCAAGCAGAAGGTCGAACGTTACGCCGAAGCCCACGGTGTCAAGAAGGGTTACCTGGTGGAGGAAGCGCTTCTGCACCACCTGCAAGCGTTGCGAGAGCTTCCAGCGGACTTCGTGATTCCTGCGCGTCTCACCGTCACCGGCAGGTCATTCGCGGCCGTCGCGAAGCTGATCAGGAAGCCGCGCAAGCCGACCAAGGCGTTGCGTGACTTGATGGCCGGCAAGCCCATCGACAGCGAGCCCTGAGGTCAGCGTGGCGTTCAAAGTTCGCCGGCTCGAGGCCGACGACGACCGCAGTGGGTTCCGCTCCGGTAACGTCGACCTCGATCGATTCTTCGCTCGCTACGCGGGTCAGAATCAATTCCGCCATCACATCGGCACCACGTACGTGGTGATCGACGCGACAGGCGTGATAGCTGGCTTTGCGACAGTGAGCCCGTCGGAGCTTGCACCCGAAACGATGCCGCCTTCGAAGCGCAAGCGCTTACCGAAGTACCCCGTCCCTGTCCTTCGTCTCGCGCGCTTGGGTGTCGACGAGCGTGTGAAGGGGCGCGGAATCGGCAGTCTGCTGCTGCGTTCCGTGCTCATCCTTGCGCAGCGCATGGCGGATGAGTTCGGGTGCGCGGGCGTGGTCGTAGACGCCAAGCCAGAGGCTGTCGCGTTTTACGAGAAGCTTGGGTTCGTGCAGCTCGAGATCGTGGCTGGCGAACTGGGTGACCGGCCGCAGCCGGTGGCGATGTTCATCGAGTTGGTGATGGTCGCAGGGGCGGGGTCGTCTGGTTAAGAGAAGGCGCACTAGGTTCTCTCGAAAGGAACACCGAGAGGCCGTTTGAGTCTGGCTCGGCGAGCCTGGGGGTATGTGGACTGCGCGCACTGCAACGTGGCGAGCGCCCGCACCATTCCCGCCCTTGTGCACCTTCCGCTGCCCGCGTGTATGCTCCCCCGCGTGGGCATCGGACATCTTGCTGTCGGGTTTGCGTCCAAGCGCTTGGCGCCGCGGGTTTCGCTGGGGTGGCTGGTGTTGGCGCCGATCTTCGCGGACCTGCTCTGGAGCGTGTTCGTGTTACTCGGGATCGAACGAGCGCGCATCGTGCCAGGCATCACCAAGGCGATGCCGCTCGACCTCGAGTACGTCGGCGTGAGCCACAGCTTGCTAGCGATGACAGGCTGGGGCGTAGTGCTCGCGGGCGTCTTCTTCGCGTCGCACCGGGACGCCCGCGGTGCGCTCGTGGTGTTCGCCGGCGTGCTCACGCACTTCGTGCTCGACTGGATATCGCATCGGCCGGACATGCCGCTCTTGCCGAGCGGGCCGCGCGTCGGTCTCGGGCTGTGGAACTATCCGCTCCCCGCGCTCGCCACCGAGGCAGCCATGCTGCTCGCAGGCGTCTTCATCTATCTTCGTATCACCAGGCCGCTCCCTGGTGGGAGCAGCCGTGGACTGCTGAGCCTGCTGGCGTTTCTGTTGGCGATGAACGTCGGCGCCTACTTCGGGCCACCACCGCCGAGCGTGCAGCCGATGGCGGCACTCAACCTTGCAACCTTGTTCGTCGTCTGGATGGTGCAGCGGATCGACCAAGGGCGCGAGCTCGTCACGGCGTAAGAGCGACAGAGTTTTGCTCTGTGGTGTTCAGCCTTCTGCCGCGCAGTGGTCGTGAGCTGTGCCAGTCTGTGCCCCGCGACGATGCTTGCTGACAGGACCACCGCCGCTCAGGGCAACGAGTGCAGGGTGCGCTGAGCACGTCGCGGCGGCACACGCTGCGTTCAGAGTTCCCATTCTCAAGACGCCTGCCGGGTACTAGGGTTGCGCCGTGGTGGAGCAGGTCAGAGTTGAGGTGCCGCCGGAGGTGCGCGCAAATCCTGTGGACCGACCCGACGAGCTCCAGGTCGTGGTTCTCGTGGCGCTCGTGCAGTTCGTCAACGTCCTCGACTTCATGATGGTCATGCCGCTCGGCCCGTACTTCGCCGAAGCGCTTGGCTTCGCCAAGTCCCACGTTGGCTTCGTTGGCATGGCCTACACGGCGGCCGCGGCGGTCAGCGGGCTGGCTGGCGCGTTCTTCCTCGATCGCTTCGACCGTCGGCGCGCGCTTCTGGTCTCGATGTTCGGTCTCTCGATCGCGACTGCGCTCGGCGGCCTCGCGGTCGACCTACCGACGCTTCTGCTCGCGCGCGTCCTGGCTGGGCTCTTCGGAGGGCCGGCGACGTCGGTCGCTCTCGCGATCATCGCCGACATCGTACCGACCGCGCGTCGCGGCCACGCGCTCGGCACCGTCATGACCTCGTTCTCCGTCGCCTCGGTTCTCGGGGTGCCAATCGGTCTCACGCTCGCGGACTTCGGCGGCTGGCGCATGCCATTCTTCGGCGTCGCCCTGCTTGGAGCCGGGGCTTTCGTCTTCGCGTATCTTCGCCTGCCCTCTCTTCGCATCCATCTCGACTCCGCCAGCGGGGCCGCCCGATCGCGCCTCGCCGGTGTGACGGCGCTCGCAGCGAATCCTACGGTCTTGCTCTCGTTCACGCTGACCGCGCTCGCGATGACGGGAGGCTTCATCCTCATCCCGACAATCGCCGCCTATCTCGACGCCAACCTCGCCTACCCGAAGGCGATGCTCAAGTTGCTCTATTTCTCCGGCGGCCTGGTCACGATCTTCACGATCCGTCGAGTAGGTCGGCTCGTCGACCGCTTCGGCTCGTTCGCCGTGGGGACGCTCGGCACGGTGATGCTCTGCACGGTGATCTGGGCTGCGTTCATTCGGTACACACGCGCCGATGCCGACGCTATCGTGGATGCGCTGCGCGGTGGGCCACTCGACCTCCTGGTACACGCGGGCGGCGCATCGCTGCCACTCGGTGCGGTGCTGCCGATGATGGCTCTCTTCGTCGGCTTCATGTTCTCCTCGTCATTCCGCAACGTCGCGTACAGCACGTTGACGACCAAGGTCCCGCGAGCGCACGAGCGCGCAGCGTTCATGAGCATCCAGTCCGCGGTGCAGCACTTTGCTTCGGCAGGCGGCGCGCTGCTCTCCTCGGTGCTGCTTACGGACGCCGCGGATGGAGCCCTGGTTGGCATGCGAACGGTCGCCTGGTCGTCCATCGGGCTTGCCGCGTGCGTACCCGTTGCGCTCTTCGTTGTCGAACGTGCCGTGGTCCGTCGCGCTCGCTTTGATCTGGCTGCCGCCAACCAGCCGTCTCCAGGTGCGCGCTCAGCGCCGCCGCTGGATAGGTAGGCACTTTCGTATTGCCTCTGTTCTCGCGATAGCAGTCGAGAGGCTCACCCACGCCTCTCCTACTTAGCAACGCGCAGCCACTCGTACGCGATAGTGGCGCCCCCGCGGTCGATCTGGTCGCGCACATCGACGATGACGCATCGCGACAATCGGCAGATGCCGTCTCGTCGGCGCGTGACGGTGGGTACGCTGCGACGCTCGGGGCGTTGCAGGTCGAGGCGTCACAGTCCGGTCACACTAACCGGTGTCGAGCGCTGGGTGGTCGTTCCATCGCCCAGCTGACCATAGATGTTCTCGCCCCAACAAGCGACGACACCATCGGACTTGAGCACGCACGTGTGCACTTGGCCGGCTGCGATAGCGATGACCCCGGCGATGCCGGAAGTGCTGACAGGCGTAGTGGAACAACGTCGAGCCTCCGCGCCAGCCATGCACGTTTCGGTCGTGACTGCGCCCAACTCGCCACCGCCGTTGTATCCCCAGCAGGCGACCGTGCCGTCGATCCTCACCGCGCACGTGTGTCCGCCCCCAGTCGCGAGCAGGCTTACCATGTCCAGGCCGCCCACTACCCGAGGCGTTGAAGAATCAGTTGTGGTCCCGACTCCTAGCTCGCCTTCGACGTTGTGCCCCCAACACCACACGCTGCCATCACCCTTGAGCGCACACGTGTGGAGAAACCCCGGCTCCACCAAAGCCTGCGACGCCACGTGATGGCTGGCTTCAAGTCCGCTGAAGAAGGCGTTGGTTTCGATGTCATGGTGAGGTCCCTCGGTTCTGCACGCTCTCGTGCCGAAAGTGGGTGAGCGCGGGAGGGCGCCCTCCCCGCGACCAGTCGCGGGTTTCGGGGCCTGGCTGCGGCGCTCACGCAGCACACCATGGACCGAGTGAGCCCATGCCTCGACCACACTCGCGGCCAAAGAGCGGACGCTCGCGGCCAGCGCCCTTCTTCAGCTCGATCGACCGAAGCGGGCACTTGGCAAGTGCTGCGGCTAAAGCGCGAAGTCGAGCACGACGATGCGCTCGAAGATGGAACGAACCAGCTTGGCCGCCGGCTGATGCTCGGGGTGCGGCCCGTAGAGCTCGAGGCTCTGGCGGTCGAGGAAATCCATGCTGAAGCCGTGGGTGAAGCCATCGCGCCGCTCGACGGGCGCGAAGTTCTCACCCCAGTGACAATCCAAGAGCCCGGGGATTCGCCCGACCAGTGCGGTGATCGCCTGACGACAGCTCTCGATGGCCTCGGACGTGGTGTTGGAGCGGGCTTGCAGGAGTAGAACGTGTCGAACCATGCCGCGCACGCTACACGATCGCGGCACCGAGCTTCCACCACCCACGCACCAGGATCCTCGTGAACATCGAATACCTCTACGTTGCGATCATCGCGTTGGCTTGGGGCGGGTATCCGCTGGTCGCACGCTCGTCAGGGATCAGTGGCCCAATCGGCGCGCTCACGCTTTCGCTCGCGAGCTTGGTGCCCATCGTGCTCAGCACCTGGTGGCAACCGAGCGCGCTCAGACCCACGGCACCGGGATTGGTGCGCCAAGTCATCGCCGGCTTCATGATGGGCATCGGACTCTTGGCGTTCAACGCTCTCGTCAACAGCCGACGCTGGGATAGCTCCGTGTCGATCCCGATTGCCGACACCGCGATGCTGATCGTGGCGGTGGTGGGCGCAATGCTCTTCTTCGCCGAGCCCGTGACCACACGGAAGGTCGTCGGGCTCGCGCTGCTGGTGATCGGCATCGTCGTGCTGCGGCCGAAATGACGGTTCTCGAAGCGACGAGGCAGTGCGGGGCAAGCAACGGTGGGCCTGCGGCTCGTCACGGCGTTCTGCGCAAACGCAACGTGGATCACGCCAGGGCCGATCGACGCACGTGGTGATAAGGTCGGTGCGTCCCTGGTGCGCTGGCTGCTAAGCACTCCCGTATCTGAC
>JADGRG010000681.1 GCA_017881145.1 Sandaracinaceae bacterium
GACAATGGCGTCGATATCTTGAGCGTGCTCTTGCACGGGGCGCGGCTGGCGGCGGTGGTTGCCGTGCCAGTGGTCAGCATCTCGCTCTTGATCGGTGGGCTGCTCGGCGCCGTTGCAGGCTATCGCGGCGGTCGACTCGACGCCGTGATCCGCGGGCTCTGCGATTTGGTCCAGGCGTTTCCCTCCATCGTGCTGAACATCGCCGTGCTGGCGCTGGTCGCGCGGCCGGGACTCACGCACCTGGTCTTGGCGTTGATCGCCAATGGCTGGGTACTCTTCGCGCGGCTGGCGCGTGCCCAGGCTGGCCTCTTGCGCGAGATGGAATTCGTCCGTGCGGCGCGTGCGCTCGGCGCCTCCGAAACCCGCGTGCTCTTCCGACACGTCGCGCCCAACCTGGCAGGTCCCTTGGTCGTGCAGGCCACCGCCGCCATCGGCAGCACCGTGCTCGCCGAATCGACGCTCTCGTTTCTTGGCCTCGGGCCCGGGCTTTCCGCATCCTGGGGTGCGCTCCTCGATCAAGGCAGCGCCGTGCTCCTGCGCTTCCCACACGTCGCGCTCCTGGCAGGCGCCACCATCGCGCTCACCGTCTACGGCACCAACCGCGCCGGCGACTTCCTGCGGGACCGCCTCGATCCCCGCTCCTGAGCGTCACCAGGTGGGTTGCCGTGTGATGGGCATTGCACAGCCGGCGACCTGCCCCGAAGTGGCGGCCCTGCTACTATTACCGTAGTCCGATGGGCCTACCTTCCGCTACGGTCGCGGCGGGGAGGCCCGGCTGGGCCGAGCGGTATCTATGGCTGTAGCCGAAGGCAAACCAGAATGGTTGAAGGTCCGGATGCCGGGTGGCGCGAGCCATGCCCAGCTGAAGGAGACCTTCCGTCGCTTGGATCTGCACACGGTCTGCGAAGAGGCTCGCTGTCCGAACGTCGGCGAGTGTTGGCGGGCGGGCACCGCCACCATCATGATCCTCGGCGACACCTGCACCCGCGGCTGCCGCTTCTGTGCGGTGCAGAGCGGAAACCCTGGTGGCGTGGTTGATCCCCATGAACCCGGGCGTGTGGCGGCAGCCCTGGGCGAGATGGACCTCGCCTATGTGGTCCTGACCATGGTCGATCGCGACGACCTCAGCGACGGCGGCGCTGCACACGTGGCGCGCACGGTCGCGGCCATCCGTGAGCGCTGCCCTTCGCTCCTGCTCGAAACGCTGGTCGGTGACTTTAGCGGGAGCAAAGCCGACATCGAGACCGTGGTTCGCTTGGGCAAACCTGATGTGTATGCGCACAACGTCGAGGTCGTGCCGAGCTTGCAGCGCAAGATGCGTGATGCGCGATGCTCGTGGCAGCGCTCAGTGCAGACCTTGCGCGATGCGCGCGCAGCCGGCGCCACCGTGACCAAGACCTCTTTGATGGTGGGCTGCGGCGAGAGCGAGGCGGAAGTGATCGATACCCTCCACGAGCTGCGACGGGCAGAGATCGACGTGCTGACCATCGGACAATACCTGCGTCCCACGCCGAAGCATGCGCCGATCGAGCGCTACGTTGCGCCGGACGAGTTCGAGCGCTATCAGCAGGCCGGACTTGCGCTCGGCTTCAAATTCGTAGCGTCGGGGCCGCTGGTGCGATCGAGCTATCGCGCGGCGGAGGCTTTTCTGAGGGGCGTTCTTGGTGCCACTCGTGACACACACAACGCGAGTGCGACGAGTGACGCAGGTAACACAAGAGCATCCCAGGTGGACCGCTACGGGAAGAGACGACTGGAGGTCATAAGCGAATGAAAGTCGTGGCGAAGCAAGACAGCACTCCCGCCAGCGCGGCCTCGCGCAAACTCGTTTCCGTGCTCGACCTCGACGGTCGTGCCGATCCCGAGCAAGACCCACGGCTCGAGCTCAGCTTGGTGAAGCGCATCTACGAGGCGATGGTGCGCACGCACCTGATCGACGCGCGGCTGATGAAGCTACAGCGCCAGGGTCGCATCGGCTTTCACGTGGGCTGCGAAGGCGAGGAAGCCACGGTGATCGCTTCGTCGGCCGCGCTGCGCGAGCAGGACTGGATCTTCCCCTGCTACCGCGAGGTCGGCGGGGCGCTCTATCGTGGGCTGCCGCTGCAGAGCTACATCGACAACATGTACGGCAACTCGAACGACACGGCCAAGGGCCGGCAGATGCCCGACCACGTGACCGCGCGCAGCGTGCATTTCGCGTCGATCACGGCGCCAATCGGCACGCAGATCACGCAAGCGGTGGGCTTCGCGTGGGCCGCCAAGATCAAGAAGCAGGACCTCGTCACGGTGACCTACTTCGGCGATGGCGCGACCAGCAGCAACGACTTCCACGCCGGCCTCAACTTCGCTGGTGTCTTCCAGACGCCGACGCTCTTTCTGCTGCGCAACAACGGCTGGGCCATCTCCGTGCCAGCCGACCACCAGACGCATAGCCGCTGCTACGCCGACAAGGGCATCGCCTACGGCGTTCCCGGCGTGCGCTGCGACGGAACCGACGCGCTGGCGGTGTACGCCGTGACCCGCGCCGCCCTGGAGCGTGCAGCCAACGGCGGCGGACCGACCTTGATCGAGTTCGTCAGCTATCGCACCGGCCCGCACTCCTCGTCCGACGATCCATCCGCGTATCGCGACACCGCGGAGACCGAAGAGCAAGCCAAGCGCGATCCGATCAAGCGTCTGCGCCGTTATCTGGAACGCCAGAACGCCTGGTCAGAAGCCGACCAGACCGCCGTCGAGGAACGCTTGCAGGCGGAGCTCAACGCTTGCATCGAGCGCGCTGAAGCCACGGCACCGCCTTCGATCGCCAGCATGTTCGAAGATGTCTTCGAAGACATGCCTGCACATCTGTTGGAACAACAGGCCGAGTGCGTGAACGGTCCACGCACTCGCAAGCGTCATTAGTTAACGGAGCAGATTGTCGTGACGCAGATGAACATGGTCAGCGCCGTCAATGATGCGTTGCGCATAGCGATGCAGAACGACGAGCGCGTGGTGCTACTGGGCGAAGACGTCGGCAAGCTGGGCGGCGTGTTCCGCGCGACTGCAGGGCTACACAAGGAATTCGGCGGCGATCGCGTGATCGACACACCGCTCTCCGAGACCGGCATCATCGGCACCGCCATCGGCATGGCGCTCAACGGACTGCGGCCGATTCCCGAGATCCAGTTCGGCGACTTCATCTATCCGGCGGTCGATCAGCTCATCAATGAAGCTGCCAAGTATCGCTACCGCACTGGCGGCGACTTCGTGTGTCCGATGGTGGTGCGCGTGCCGGTGGGCGGCGGCATCCGCGGTGGCCACTACCACTCGCAGACGCCGGAGACGATGTTCATCCACA
The DNA here is from genome assembly GCA_017881145.1 of Sandaracinaceae bacterium. Classification (GTDB taxonomy): domain Bacteria; phylum Myxococcota_A; class Polyangia; order Polyangiales; family JAFGIB01; genus JADGRF01. The sequence continues at coordinate 3,338 of JADGRG010000681.1, forward strand.
CCGCCGGCCTCAAGGTGGTGTGCCCCAGCAATCCCTACGATGCCAAGGGTCTGCTCCTGGCCGCGATCCGCGAAAACGATCCCGTGCTCTTCCTCGAGCCGAAGCGCGTGTATCGCGCACTCAAGATGGACGTGCCCGAGGGCAGCTACCTGGTCGAGCTCTCGCGAGCCAAGGTGGTGCGCGAAGGCGAGCACGTGACGCTGGTGGCGTGGGGCGCGATGTTGCTCGAAGCCATCGCGGCGGCGGAAGAGGTCAAAGAGCAGGGCATCGAGGCCGAGGTCATCGACTTGCGCACGCTCTGGCCGGTCGACACCGAAACCGTGGTGGAGAGCGTCAAGAAGACCGGCCGCATGGTGATCGTGCACGAAGCCGCCAAGGCTTGCGGCTTGGGCGGCGAGATGGTCGCGCAGATCTGCGAGAAGGCGTTCACGCACCTGCAAGCGCCGCCGCGACGCGTCACGGGTTGGGACACCCCCTTCCCATACACCCTCGAAAACGAATACCTTCCGCTCGCCCACCGGATCGTGCCGGCGCTAACTGAAACCGCACGATACTAGTCACATACCCGCCGAGCAGCCTGCGACTCTCGGCCTAGAGTGACGCGAACACCGAGTGAGTGGGCTGGAGAAGACCTGAGCATGGCGCGGTTCGAGTTCAAGCTTCCCGATATCGGCGAAGGTGTAACGGAAGGCGAGATCGTCTCCTGGCACGTCAAGGAGGGCGATAAGGTCAGTGAAGACCAGGTCATGGTCGAGGTCATGACCGACAAGGCCACCGTCACCATCGGTGCGCCCAAGACCGGCAAGATCGAGGAGCTGCGCGCCGAGGTCGGCGCCAAGGTGCAGGTGGGCGACGTGCTGGTGGTGATCCAGACCGGCAACGGCTCGCGCGCACACGGCGGTCATCCTTCGAAGATGCCAGCGGCGAGCGCTGTGGGTGACATCCAAGAGTCGCTGCCTGGCACCAGCTACTTCGCCGAAAAGCGCGCCACGCTGGAAACCCTGGATGCCGC
>JADGRG010000682.1 GCA_017881145.1 Sandaracinaceae bacterium
CGAGGCGGTTCGGGCCCCACGACGACACCCCGGGTTTACCTTGGATGGTGCCGCCGATCGATTCGAACGGAATGCCGTACAGCGCTTGACCGCCCAGCTTGTCCATGCGATCGAGCGCCGTGTTGCCGCCGTTCGACCGCATGATGGATGCTGTGTCGTTCTGCACCGTCGCGTTCCCGTTGGCGTCCGGGCTGGGATCGACACCGGTTACGACGCGATAGGGATTGTTCAGCAGCACGTCCGAATCGGAGAAGCCAAGCATGTGACCAAGCTCGTGCAGCGCTTGCGCCGGATAGTTACCGGTCCCCTGAGGGCCGATCTGGATGTGGCGAGATGCGCGCGCAAAGTGCGGGAAATCCGATTGCGCTTGGGTCACCAGGAGTGAGGTGTTGGGAACGATGTCGAAGTCCACGTTGTTGTTCGAACCGTTGCAGCTGGCATCCTGAGCCGGCAGGTAGATCACGCGCACGTCTATGGCGTTGCCCCAAACGCGCGCTGCTTCCGCGTACGTACTCACCAGCGTCGCTTTGAACGTGGACGTGTAGTGCGCCGGGTCCGTGTTGAACGCGTTCGAGATGCAGTACCGAATCGACCGACGCTGGCTCGACGACCAGAGCGAATCGAATCGGTTACCGCTGCTGTCGACACCCTGGCGTACCAGCAAGGGAGCTTCCGTTTCGCCGACTTCTTGGGACCCGTCCGAGACTTGCATCGCACAACCGGCGAGGCTTGCGATGCACAGCGCAGCGCTCAGTGACTTGGGAACACGCATGATTGACTCCTGTCGTTGGTGGACTGGTGGACTGTCAAAACGACATCCGCGCATTGCTACGCAGGTCGTGCGGTTTTGGGCCCCCTCCAACTACGCACTTCAGCTCGCTTGGGCCCCGAAAGAGCGGCAGAAGCGGGATCGCGCAGATTGCTCCATGCTCCCGAAGCGGGGGTCCCGACGCTCGCAGGCGCCGTCGCCTCACGCCTTCGGCCGCCTCAACCCCGCTGGGGCTCGAATCTGGTCGAGCTGGTTGCCCGACCCACGCTGAACCCGCTCTTTCATCCGAAAGGCGCGCTCGGTGGCAACCTCGCGGCGGGATCGGTGGGCGCGGCTTCGTGGGGCAGTGGTCGCCTCGACGTCTTCGTGCGCGGTCTCGACAACCAGCTCTATCACAACGCTTTCTACACACGGGCCGCCTCGACATCTTCGCCCGCGGCACAGATAGCCGCGCATGGCACGCCTGGTGGCCCAACGCGTCCGGCAGCAGCCAGTTCTCCGCGTGGGAAGCCCTTTGCGGCTACCTGACATCAGGCCCGGGCGCCGTCAGCTGGCGCGGGCCACTCGTCAGCGGCGTCGGGCGACTGGATCTCTTGGTGCGCGGCACGGCCAACGACGTCGAGCACGCATGGTTCGATCCGCAGGAAGCGGTGTGGAAGCAGGCGCACTAGCATCGAAGAAGAGCCACGTGCTCATGCCGAGCGCTCATCGCGAAAGCGGTAGGCGCTCGGCGTTCTTCTTCCATCGCGACTGAGAGGCGCAGAAGCTGGGGAGTCAACAGGCCTGTGCCAGCTGACTGAGTTCACGTCCAACGTCGCCGGGTGATCCACTGCGCCGCGCGCCCACCGCGCCCGCAGCGTCTTGTAGTAGACGGTGGTGGGTCGGCCATAGCGCGTGAGCTCTGCGCTATGGCACGGGTAGCGCCCACTGCCGGAAATCTCCGGTCGGGGGCGTCCGGTGGCTTTGTGCTCGGCTTGGGTCGGCACCGTGGTGAGCACGGCGTCGGGACGGATCGCGCCGATGACGATCGCTCGTGCATCGAGCGCCCTTCCACCTCCACCACCCACCACGTTCCCTTTCCCCCCCAGCAATTGTATAAGCCGACCCCGTGGATGCGGCCTATTACGAGACCCTGAACGGTGTTCAAGGACGGCACTGGTGGTACGCGGCGCGGCGCCGCATCCTGAGCCGCGTGCTGCAGCGCGTGCACGACGAGGGTGTGCCCGAAGGCACGCTCTACGATCTCGGCTGCGGCGTGGGCGCGAACCTGCCGGTGCTGGAGCAGTTCGGGCCCATCCTGTGCGTGGCTCGCAAGCGCTGAAGCAACGCATGGCTCACGCTGCACCAGATGTGAATCAGCGGCCGTCCTTGCATGCGTACCGCGATCCGTTTCCGCTCGGGGTCGCCACGTTGGCGCTCGGGATCCTTGCGGCCGTCGGTGCTTCGCTCGGGCTGTGCATCGCGTTGACGCTCGTCTCGCACGCGGAGCTGGTCGGCTTCTACGGGCACAACGATCTCGGCAGCACGACGCGCACGACGCTGTTCCTGTCGTTGCTCGGCGGGGGTGCGCTGTTCGGGGGCGCGGCGTTCGGCTACCTGCTCTTGCGCAAGCGCGAGGGCGTCGCCCCGCTGCGACGCACAGCCGATCTGTTGCTTCCGCTCGGGCTCGCCTTCTTGCTGCCTAGCCTGTTCGCCTACGACCCCTGGCATCAGAAGCCGCTGACGTATTTGATCGAGCTCGGCATGGCCGTCTTGCTGCTCGAGCAAGCGCTGCGCCGTTCGCTGGCAGCGGTGCCACTCGGGGTGCAGGAGCTCTGGGCCGAGCGTGTCCAGCTGTCACCGCGGGTCGAGCGTGTTCTACCGCTCGTGCTGGTGATGCTGGGCAGTCTGGCGTATGCGGTCTACTTCAGCCACTACACGATCCTGCACCATCACCGGCTGAAGACCTCCGGCTTCGATCTCGGGATCAACGTGAACTGGTGTTTCAACGCGCTGCACGGGCATCCCGAGCGCAGCACGGTGCTGTTCGGAAAGGACGGCGGGCACTTCCTCGGCAACCACGCGATCTTCGGCATGGCGCTGTGGCTGCCGATCTACGCGCTCAAGCCCGGCGCCGAAGTGCTGCTGATGTACCAGGCGGCCATGGCAGGCCTCGCCGCCATCCCGCTCTACCTGTTCGCGACGACGCAGGTACCGCGCTTTTCCGCGGTCGTGATCGCCTACGCATACCTGCTGTTTGCGCCGCTGCACGGGCCGAACTTCTACGACTTCCACGAGCTGATCCCCCCGCTGTTCTTTCACTTCCTGCTCTACTGGGCGATCGCGAAAGAAAAGAACTGGCTGGTCTGGCTGCTGGTTCCGCTGCTCTGGTCGTTCCGGGAAGACGTCGCGGTCGGCATCATCGTGCTCGGCTTGTTTCTCACCATCACCGGCGCTCGGCCGCGCATGGGCTTGCTCATGGCGGGCATCTCCGCGGTCTGGTTCGTGACGCTGAAGTTCTTCGTGATGCCGCTCTACTGGCAAGGCTGGTTCGCGAACATCTACAAGGAACTGCAGGAGCCCGGGAAGTCGGGCTATGGCACGGTGGTCGAGACGATTCTGATCAACCCGGCGTACTTCCTCACGACCATGTTGAAGGAAGACAAGGTGATCTACCTCTCGCACATGTTCGCGCCGCTGGCGTTTCTGCCCGCGCGCCGCCGCGCGCTGCTCCTGCTCGCGATCCCCGGCTTCGCGTTCTCGCTGCTCACGACCGGCTACGCGCCGACGCTGTCGATCGCGTTTC
>JADGRG010000683.1 GCA_017881145.1 Sandaracinaceae bacterium
CCAGGTGCGTCGCTCGGTCGGTCCCATCGCCATCGAGCGCAACCAACTCCAGCGCGCAGCTCACATCCTGATGCAGACCGAAGGCCGTGATATCGGCAGCGCGGCCCTGGAGCTCGAACACAAGTTGCAGGCTGACCCCCGCACGACCCGCATCGCCTGGAACTACGTGGGCCAAGTGGATCTCATGCGCACCACGTTCTCGGGTCTGGGCGTAGCGATCGGGCTAGCCATCATGGTCGTGTTCATGATCATGGCGGCGCAATTCAAGTCGCTGCGCTTGCCGTTCATCATGCTCTTCACCATCCCGGTGGCGTTGGTCGGCATCGTGCTGGCGCTGGTCGCAGCTGGCCAAGGCTTCTCGATCACCGCACTGATGGGTGTCTTGATGGTGGTCGGCATCGCCGTTTCCAACGGCATCTTGCTGGTCGATGACGCGAACCAGCGCCTGCAAGCGGGCACGGACAAAGTCGAATCCATCGTAGCCGCGGCACGCTCACGCTTTGTACCGATCGCGATGACTAGCCTCGCCACGGTCATCGGTCTGATCCCAACCGCCATGGCGCTAGAGAAGGGCACGGAGGCAAATCAACCACTGGCCTTGGCCGTCGTCGGTGGCCTCCTGTCATCCACGATGTTGTCGCTCTTCTTGGTGCCGGTGATGTTCTTGTTCTTCGCGCGACGCGTCTCTTCCGCAGAGCTAGCGGCCGCGCCACACGATCCGTCACTTGGCCTGACACATGCCTGAGCATTACGTGAGGTAAACCAATGTTCACGAAGATCTTGGTGGCAGTCGACGGTTCGGAACGCGCATTGGCCGTGCTCACCACGGCGCGCGATCTCGCGACTCGCTTCAACGCGCTGCTCTGCCCATTTCGTGCCGTCATGATCCCCCCAGAGTTTCCGCCGGGGGCGCAGCTGAGCTACGCGGAGTCTTTGAGCGCTCACTTGATCGCATGTGCCAGCGAAGAACTCGCGGCGCTGATGTTGCGCGCGCCAGCGTTACAGGCCGCGGTACCGCTCGTTCGCGTCGGGCCCGCCTGGCGCAGCATTCTCGACGTGGCGGAGGAGATCAAAGCCGACCTCATCGTCATCGGCAGTCACGGATATGGAGGCTGGGATCGCGTGATCGGAACCACCGCTGCCAGAGTCGTCAACCACGCACACCGCAACGTTCTCGTCGTGCATGAGTCGACCCGGTCGGCAGGCGCCTGATGCGACCGGGCCCGCGCGTCAGATATCCGCGCCGTCGGCGGAGTCGTGGTCCCAGTAGGTCGTCTCGCCGTTATGCCAGGCGACGAAGCGAGCTCCGCCGTCTTGCGAGACCACGATCGCGATGGCCTGCCGGACGTGCTCGCAGAGCCGGTACGCCGAGCGGTGTCGCGTGCCGACTCCGTCGATGCTCTCGGACTCGTAGGCGCTGGCTTCGAGGTCGAGCGCGCGTCGTACGCTTCGGATCTCCGAGAGCTGACCGGTGATCTCGCCGCCGAAGCCCAGCAGCTCGAAGCGCTGGGTCATGAGCACCACGCCATCGACATCGGCCAGCGCTGCGATGAGGTGCGACATCTCGAAGATCGCCTCATCGAGCGCTGCGACTGCTGGGCTGATGCACTTCTGGTAAACGCTGAAGTCGACGATGCTAGGCCGAGGCTCCAAGGTGGCCGCGCCTTCCGAGATCACGCCCACGATTGCGCAGCATCAGTGCACGGTAACGCCGTCGGCCTTCGTCGTCCGCGAAGCGATATTTCAGCTGCAGCGGGCTGTCCGGCGCAGTGATGCCACTGGCGTCGCTCGGTGGCACCAGCACGACCGTGCCGCCATGGTGCGCGGCTCGCATGACGGAGACCAGGCGCTTGATCATCTGCTGAGTGATGATGCGCGTGATCTCACGATCGATTGGAATCGCGGGCAGCGAAGCCGCCGGATCACGGGCCTGCGCCTCGAAGCGCGCGAAGACTTCGGCGCGCACGCCAGCGAATCGCGCGGCAAACCAGGACGAGTGACACACGTCCATCGAGCTTTCGAGCAGCCGCCCGCCGCGAACCTGTGCGAGCGTGATCTCGCCCCAGCTGACGGCCAAGCGTCCCGGCCCCATCACGCGCACGATGAGCAGCTCAATCGGCGCGGGTGTCGTTCGGCCGCCACTTGCGTCCTGAAGCCAGCGTGGACCGGAGTGCAGGATGCCCCAGATCGCTAGGGAGCCGTCGGGCGCGTGCCGCACGCCAATCAGTGCACGATGATACTTCGCCGCTGGCGACAAGCGACGCAGTTCGTGGGCGCTGTAGGCGCGTGGGGCGTCGAAGCGCAAGCGGTGCAAGCCGGAAGGTGGACCTGTTTGGGGATCGATGGTCTCGGGTTCGCTCACCAGCAAGCGGAACGTCACCGGCCGCGTCTCTTCGCGCAGCAGGCTTGCTTGATATGCCGTCGACACCAGCTGCTCGAACGCCGGCGACATGATCAATGCAGTCTCTCGCTGCGTGCGCTCTGCGAGCTGGGCGTCTTGCTGTAGGGCCGTCCAGCGTACCCGGACGTAGTCGGCGATTTGACTCGGATACGCGTCGGGCGTCATCGTTCTGCCAGTGTACCTTGCATTGAGTGCTCGTCGTGCGACAACAAAGTGTTGCTCTCGATGGCGGCCATCGCCAAGCTCACGGAATTCCAGATGCTCGTCCGCGAGGAGCGCTCGCTCTCGAGCGACCCCGAGCCGGTGCCGGCACCCGCAGAACAGACAGCGCCACCCGAGGATGGGAAGACTGCACCGCCGGAGCCAGCAGCCGACGGCGCCCCGACCGCTCACTGACCAAGCAGCTCAGGTGCGTGCCAGCCGAACGAAGGTAAATGCTTGCACCTTGCCGGCCGGAGTCACGTGCTCGTGCCGGAGCGTTTCGATGAGCGAAAACGAAGGACCGAGTGCCGCGGCGAGTCCTGGCCCGTCGTAGCGAACGACGTCGAGACCACTGCAGCGCTCCGGACCGTCTAGCGCAAACGTCCCGACGATGGCGTGACCGCCGTGCTCGACAGCGAGCTCGAGCGCCTGCACGTACGCGCTGCGATCGGCCGGCGAGGTCAGAAAATGAAAGACCGCGCGATCGTGCCAGATGGCGTAACGAGCGGGCGGAACGAAGGTCGTGACGTCCGCCGCGATCCAGTGCACGCGCGCTCCTCGCACGCCCAGCCGTTCGCGCGCCTTGGTCAACGCCGCCGATGAAAGATCGAGGACGGTCAGATCTTCGAAGCCACGGTCGAGGAGGCCATCGACCAGGCGCGATGCTCCGCCGCCAACGTCGATGATCTTCGCGCCGAGGGGCGCGGCGCATCTCTGTATCAGATCGATCGAGAGAGCTGGCCCGGCCTGGAACCAGGAAACTTCATCCTCGCGCTTGCGCGCGTACACGTCGTTCCAGTGTTGCTGACGAGACGAGGAGTCCATCACGGCATTCTACCAGAGCAAGAGGTCTCGCTTCGTCGGCAGCTCCTTGAGATGCGCATCCAGCTCGGAGAGGGGCACCGACCGTGCCCGAGGGATGTGCCCGGCGTTGTCCTCCTCGACCGGTGGCAGATCGATGACCCAGGCTGACACGCCGCGCGTGCGAACGACGTGCTCAGAACTTCACTTGGCCGCGCAGCCAGAATACGTTGTTGTCGACGCTCGGCTTCTCGAAGTTGAGCTGGTAGGCAACCGTAAAGCGCAGGCTATCGGCCGGGTAGACCTGTCCGACCAAAGTCAGTGCGCCTAGCGTATTACCGGTCTTCTGGCTGTTCGGATCGAAGAGCTCGCCGCGTGCCCCGGCGGCGACGTAGGTGCCGAAGTGTTGGAGGAAGCCGATGTAGCCTGCCGCTTGGTTGGCGTTGCTTACGGCGTTACTCGCGAGCTGCGTCACAGTGCCCGAGCCGCCCTTGACCAGCACGATCTTCGGGTAGTCGCTGAGTTTGCTGCGGTCGAGGTTCTGGGCGAGCACGCCTTCGGCATAGAGCGAGAGCTGGCCGAGCACGGGGATGCTCGCATCGTAGGTGACATCGAACGCGGCGGCGCGATGCTCGAAGTTCACGTAGCCGTGCGCTTCGTTGATGGTGGTCGTTTTGGTGTCGTCGATGCCGGGTGGCAGGTAGCCTTGGCCCAAGAGGCCCGAGACGCCGGCACGCAAGCCACCGAAGTGCACACCGACTCGGCCGACGAGATCCTTCGATGCGTTGGGATCGAGGTTCGGGAAAACCGAGTCCGAGGTGGGGTTCCCGTTCGTGACCGCGA
>JADGRG010000684.1 GCA_017881145.1 Sandaracinaceae bacterium
ACAAGCTCAAAGAGCTGGACCGCCTCAAGTCGAACTTCCTCGCCACCGTGAGCCACGAGCTGCGCACGCCGCTGACCTCGATCATCGGCTACTCCGAGATGCTGGAGGCCGGCATCGCAGGAGAGCTCAGCACCGAACAATATGGTTTCGTCGAGACTATCCGCACCAAAGGCGAGCTGCTCTTGCAGCTGATCTCGAGTCTGCTCGATCTGAACAAGCTCGAACGCGGCCAACTCTCCATCGTCACCGAATACGTCGACCCACGCGCAGTGCTCGCCGAAGTAAAGGAAACCTGCCTGCCAGAGGCCGACAAGAAGCGCGTCAAGCTGGAGCTGCTCTGGGGGAACGACGTCCCGCTGGTGCAGGCAGATCCGGTGCGGCTGCGGCAGATCCTGATCAACCTCGCTGCCAACGCGGTCAAGTTCACCCCTGAAGATGGTCGTATCGAGCTGGCAGTGAAGACCACCGAGATGTTCGTCGATCACGGCGACGGCAGCGGTGAAGACGGCGACGACGCAGCGGACGGGCTCGGAGCCGCGCTGATGATGGCGAAAGAGCGCGCGATCGAGTTCAGCGTGAAAGACACCGGCATCGGCATCCCGCAGAGCGAGGTCGACAAGATCTTCGACGCCTTCTACCAAGTGGACGGCAGCTCCACGCGCGAGTACGGCGGGACTGGCCTCGGTTTGTCGATCGCACGCAGCCTGGTCGAAGCGCACCACGGCACGATCCGCGTCGAGAGCGAAGTGAGCCGTGGTACGACCTTCTACGTGACGCTGCCCGAGGCCCAGCCCGAGCTGCGCTGAGAGCGTGCAGCGCCGTGGGTGACGATGCCTGACGACGAGTTCCAACGTATCGCGCGGATCAAGCAACGCTTTGCCTCTGCGTCGCAAGACGTGTCGCTGGGCATCGGCGACGATGCTGCGCTGCTGCGTGCCCTGCATGGGCAAATCGCCCTGAGCGTGGACGCCTCTGTCGAGAACGTGCACTTCTGCCGAGACTTCGCGCGCCTCGACGTGATCGGCGAGCGCGCGTTCAGTGCCGCCATCAGCGACCTTGCTGCCATGGCTGCGGTGCCCAAGGCAGCGCTGATCGCGCTCGGTCTGCCGCGCGAGCTGCAGGACTACGAGCTCGACGAGCTGATCTTGGGCATTGCTCGTGGAGCAGAGCGCTACGCGGCACCGGTGGTCGGCGGCAACCTCTCGCAGGCGAGCGAGCTCTCCATCACCACCACCGTGGTCGGCGAGGTGCAAGGCCGTGCGCTTACCCGCAGCGGTGCACGCCCGGGCGACCGCATCTTCGTGACGGGGACACTGGGTTCTGCAGCGCTCGGCCTCTGCTTACTAAAGGCGGGAGTGAGCGCGCGCGGGCCAAGCTTCGTAGAGCGCTGGCAGAACCCCTCGGCTCGCATCCAAGCGGGGCTTGCGCTCAGCGAGCTGGCCAGCGCTGCGATCGATGTCTCGGATGGCGCTCTGCAGGATCTGACGCACATCTGCGAAGCCTCAGCTGTCGGTGCAGAAATCCGCGCGAGCGCTCTGCCACTGGACCCAGGCTACTGCGAGCTAGCGCGTGCCATGGGCTTGGACCCGCTCGCGTTGGCGCTCGCAGGTGGTGAAGATTACGAGCTGCTCTACACCGTGCCTGCGAACGCGAAGGCATGCGGACCCGGCACCTGTATCGGAGAGATCACCGAGCGCACAGGTGAAGTCGTCGTGCTGGATGCAGCCGGAACGCCAATGGCTGCGCCGCTGCACGGCTACCGGCACTTCGCGGGATGAGCTAGGCTGCCCCGCCATGCACAAGGAGGCGCTGCGCACGCTGCTCGAAGAAGTTCGCACTGGCAAGACGCCGGTGGAGCACGCGCTCGTGCAGCTGCGTGACCTTCCCTTCGCCGACCTCGGGTTTGCAAACGTCGATCACCATCGAGCACTGCGCGTCGGCTTGCCCGAGGTGATCTTCGGGCTCGGCAAGACGCTGCCGCAGCTGGTCGCGATCACGACGGAGATCCACAAGCAGGGGCAACCAGTGCTGATCACGCGCGTGGAAGCAGACACGGGCGCTGCGCTCGTTTCTGCCTTCCCCGAGATCGAACACAACCCCACGGCTCGAACGGCGCTCTTGCGCCACGGTGCCATCGAGCCGCGCGGCATCGGACCGATCTGCGTCGTCACCGCCGGCACCAGCGACATCCCGGTCGCAGCCGAGGCCGTAGTCACCGCGCGTGCCTTCGGCAACGAGGTGGTGGAGCTCTTCGATGTCGGCGTCGCAGGGCTGCATCGGCTGCTGGCACGCAGAGACCTGCTCTACGCAGCCAACGTGCTGATCGTGATCGCCGGGATGGAAGGAGCTCTGGCCAGCGTGGTCGGCGGGCTCGTGGACAGACCGGTGATCGCCGTGCCGACCTCGGTCGGCTACGGAGCGAGCTTCCAAGGCGTGACGGCACTGCTCTCCATGCTCAACAGCTGTGCTTCAGGCGTCACCGTCGTGAACATCGACAACGGCTTTGGCGCGGCCGTCGCAGCCACGCTGATCAACCAAGCCGGAGCGCCACGATGAGCGCAACCGGCCCGCGGTTTCGACCACTGCCAGCGAAGCACGAGCATGCGCATCCGGACGCGGCCGGGCATACGCATGAGCATTCGCAGGGTAAGCGAAGCCATGAGCAAGCCCACGCTTACGAGCCTGGCACTCGAAATGCAGCGCTGGTCCGTGACGCCGGCAAGGGCCAGGTACTCTATCTCGATGCGGGCTCGGGTCTGGCTGGCGACATGCTGGTTGCAGCCCTGATCGACCTCGGCGTGCCGGAGGCAGTGATCCGCCAAGGTCTCGCGGGCTTGCCGGTTGGAGGCTACAACGTAACCGTGCAGCGCGTGGAACGCTCGGGCATCGCCGCACGGCACTTCGAGGTGACCGTGCAGGGCGAGCAGCCCAGCCGCGACTACGGTGAGATCCGCACGCTGCTCGGCACAACCCCAACCCTCAGCCGGGGCGCGCGAGAGCTTGCGCTCGCAGCCTTCGCGCGACTGGCGCAGGCCGAAGCCCAGGTGCACGACACCACGCCGGATGCCGTGCACTTCCACGAAGTAGGCGCAGTCGACTCGATCGTCGACATCACCGCTGCCGCCATCGGCTTCGACTACCTCGGTGCGCGCGTGGTCTGCTCACCGCTACCGATGGGTCGCGGCGTCACACGCTCTGCACACGGCCTCATCCCCCTACCCGCACCCGCCACCGTGCTCTGTCTTGCGGGCGTGCCGACCTGCGATGCCAGCATCGCCGAGGAGCTGGTCACGCCGACTGGCGCGTGTCTCGTGGCGACCGTGAGCAACTCCTTCGGTGGCTGGCCGTCCATGCGCACGGAGCGCTGCGGCTACGGCGCGGGCACCAAGGAATTGGCCGACCGGCCCAACCTGCTGCGGGTGGTGCTGGGGCGCGAAGACCTCGCGGCCGCGCAAGCGGTTCCAGCCAAGAGCACGCATGTCGTGGTCGAAACCAACGTCGACGACATGAGCGCAGAGATCGCCGCCTATGCGATGTCGGCTGTGCTTGCGGCGGGAGCGCTCGACGCCTGGACTACGCCCATCGGCATGAAGAAAGGCCGCTCGGCTCTAATGCTCTCCGCACTGATCCGCCCGGAGATGCTCGACTCCATCACGCGCGTGTTGTTGAGCGAAACCGGCAGCCTCGGTCTGCGCCACTATCCCGTGCAGCGCATCGAGCGCCCGCGCCACATGGTCGAGGTCGACACCAGCTACGGCGTGATCGCGGTCAAGGTGGCCGAGGGTGACGGCCTGCCCACGAACGCCGCGCCCGAATATGAAGCGTGTAGACAGGCGGCAGAAGCGCATTGCGTGCCTGTCCGACAAGTGTATGCGGCTGCCATTGCCGCCTATCAGCAGGGAACATCGCGCGGCTGACAGCCCGCGACGCTTTGGTGTCGTCTCCATATGCAGCGACGTGTCGGCAGCCGCATCACCATCCAGAAGCGCCTCGGCGTGATCGGCGACATCCACACCGACGTCGAAGGCCTGACCTGGGCGATCGCAACGCTACAGGCCGAAGGTGTCGAACGCATCCTCGCCACCGGGGACCTCGCCGATGGGCCGGGACCAGGCGCCGCCGTGACTCGCTGCTGCGAAGTGCTGCAAAGCGCGGATGCGCTGGTGGTGTCGAGCAACCACGACCGCTGGCTCTTGGAAGGCGAGATGCGCAATCTTCCGGATGCGACCTTCCTCGAGGAGGTCAGCAAGCCGGCGCGCGAGTTTCTGCGCAACCTGCCGGCTACCATCGAGGTCGAGACCCCACTCGGCCTCCTGCTCTTCGGCCACGGCGTCGGCGCCGACGACATGGCGACGCTCTACCCGCACGATCACGGCCCAGCGCTGCAGGATAACGCTGCGTTGCAAGCCGTGCTCGCTGAGGGTCGCTACCGGATGCTCATGGGCGGGCATACCCACCGGCGCATGGTGCGTGTCATCGAGGGCCTGACGGTGATCAACGCTGGCGCGCTCTCTCGCAAACGCGAGGCCTGCTGCCTCTTGCTCGACTTCGAGGCCAAGGAAGCCCGCTTCCTCGATCGCGGCGAAGGCGGGACGACCAAAAGCGGCCCTCGGCATCCGCTCTGAGCCGCAGCGCTCGAAGCGAGCGGCGCAGAGTGCGCTGGCGACGCTTCAGTAGATCAAGTGCTCGCGACGCTGCTCTGCGAAGCCTTCGGCGGCTCGTGCATCGGCCACCAACCAGTCCCCGAGAGCGCCGCCGTCAGCGACCAAGTTGCGAAATTCGCTACCACCGGTGAGCAGATCGATCGCGGGGCGATCGGTCACGAACTCGTAGGCACTGGTGCGAAACGCGAATCGTTCGCCGAGCGAGTGCGCGGCTGCGGCGATCAGCCGGAGGTAGAGAGCGTAGGAACGAAACACGCGTGGGTCCGTCACGTGTACCTGCAAGCCGAAACAGCGCTCACCGGCGTGCTTGTGGAAGGTGGGGGAGAAGGTCAGTGGACGCAGGCTGCAGCCGTCAGCGTGCACACTCGATGCGAGCTCCGCGGCTTGCCAGTGCGGTGCGCCAAAGATCTCGAAGGGACGCGTGGTGCCGCGACCTTCCGAGAGATTCGTGCCTTCTAGCAGGCACCCTCCGGGATAGACGCGAGCGGTGTCGAGCGTGGGCATGTTGGGAGACGGCAGAACCCAGGGTAGACCCGTGTCTTCGAAGCTGAGCTCGCGCCGATAGCCCTGCATCGGCACGACGCGCAAGGCTTGTTCGTCGAGGCCATCTGCGCGCTGCGCCATGCGGCAGAGCTCGCCGATGGTCATGCCGTGACGCACAGCCACGTCCATCAAGCCGACGAACGAACGGTAGCCAGGTCGCTGCGGCCCGCCTTCGACGACCTCGCAACCCAGAGGGTTCGGACGATCGAGCACGACGGTCTCGATGCCGGCACGCGCAGCTGCGCGCAGCACCAAGAGCGCCGTCCACACGAACGTGTAATAGCGCGCGCCAACGTCCTGCAGATCGATGACCACGGCGTCGAGACCAGCTAGCTGGTCGGCACGCGGGCTGAGGTCGGCTTCGGAGGTGCCGTAGAGCGAGTAGATGGGCAGATCGCGGGCCTGTGCAGGCGCACCGTGCTGGACCGAGATCATGTCCTGGGCTTCGCCGCCGTAGCCGTGCTCGGGACCGAAGAGCACGTGCAGCGACAAGCCGGCGTCGTCGAACACGCTGCGCGCGTGGCGCAGGTGCCTATCGACGCTCGCAGGATGCGCGCAGAGGCCCAGTCTGCGACCACGTAGATGGCACAGCACCGACTCGTCGCCCTGCGCGATCCGATCAAGGCCGGTGTGAACCCGCGGGCTCATCGACGTGTGCTATCCAGCATCGCTGGCGGCTTGCGTGGCGGTCTGTGCACGCACTTCTTTGGCGAGCAGGTAGAGCACTGCCATGCGCACGGCCACGCCGGCTTCGACCTGATCCAGGATCACCGAGCGTTCGCTGTCTGCAAGCGCGGTGTGGATCTCGACGCCACGGTTCATCGGGCCGGGGTGCATGACGATCGCGCGCGAGCTGCCGAGCTCGAGGTGCTTCTGCGATACGCCAAAGTGCCGGGCATATTCACGCAGGCTCGGCACCAGCGGCCCTTCCAAGCGCTCCTTCTGCAAGCGTAGGAGCATGATCACGTCGGCGCCGCTGATCGCGCTGCGCAGGGCGTGGAAGACCTTTGCGTCCAGTGTTTCGGCGTGGCTCGGCATGAGCGTGCGCGGCGCGCAGAAGCGGACCTCGGAGCCGAAGAGCTTGAGCAACGCAGCGTTGGAGCGGGCGACGCGGGAGTGGGTGATGTCGCCGATGATCGCCACCTTCAGACCCGAGAGCGTGCCAAAGGCCTTGCGGATCGCGAACGCATCGAGCAGCGCCTGGGTGGGGTGCTCGTGCGCGCCATCGCCGCCGTTGATCACGCTGCAGCCGATATGCTGTGCGACGAAATGCGGCGCACCGGAAGCTGCGTGGCGAATCACCACCAGGTCCGGGCGCATCGCTTCGAGCGTCTTGCAGGTGTCCAGCAGCGACTCACCCTTGGAGACGCTGGAGCCGCTGCTGCTGATGTTGACCACGTCGGCCGATAGTCGCTTGCCGGCCAACTCGAACGAGGTGCGCGTGCGCGTCGAGGCCTCGAAGAACATGTTGATGACGGTCTTGCCGCGCAGGGTCGGCACCTTGCGCACCGGACGCCGCGAGACCTCGATGAAGAGCTCGGCGGCATCCAGGATCTGATTCACGTCTTCGCGATTGAGGTCGGCGATCCCGAGCAGGTTGTGGTGGCGAAAGCCTGCGCTCATGGCTTGCCTCCGCCCGGCGCTTCCGACGGTCGCCAAGGCCGCAAGAGCGCGCGGTCACTTGCGGAGCCCTCGGCCAGCACGTCGAGCGCATAGCCATCCGGAACTTCGATCTTCTTGCCGATGAAGTCTGCAGCGACCGGGAGATGGCGGCCGCCGCGGTCGCAAAGCACAGCCAGCCAGATGCGGCGGGGGCGCCCGTAGTCGAAGAGGCAGTCGATGGCGGCGCGCACAGTGCGACCGGTGTGCAGGACGTCATCGACCAGCACCACGTCGCCGCCCTGCACTTCGAAGTCGATGCGGCTCGGTCCGACCTTGGGATCGGGCAAGGCGCTGGCCGCGTCGTCGCGATAGAGGGTGATATCGAGCGCGCCGACCGGCACGTTGCGTCCCTCGGCCTTGGTGATCTCCGCTGCCAGCCGCGCCGCGATCGGCGTGCCGCCACGCTCGATGCCCACCAGCGAGAGCCGCGAGGTGCCGCGGGTACGTTCGATGATTTCCGAAGCCACACGCCGAATGGTGCGCGCGATGGCGTCGGCGTCCAGCACCACCTGGTCGAGCGAAATCACGGAGGCTATCTAAACGCCGTGAGCGCTCGCAGGTCAAGGCCGGAAGCCATCGAGCCCACGGCAATCCGGTTCTGAAATCGACGCAGGGGTAGTGGCGGCGACCGCAGCGGCGGCGCGCGTGGGGGACGCGACCTGGGGTGGCACTGGCGAATGTAGCGGCAGCGCGCGTGGGGAATGCGAGCTGGGCCCGACAACAACGCCTTCAGGGCGCGCGACCGGCCATCCGGCAGGCTGACACGCAGATATGCCAATGAGTGCCGTGCGCAGGACTCAGTGCCGGCGCGCGCTCGGATGGACATGGTCTAGCGGGCCCAGATCGCATCCCCCA
>JADGRG010000685.1 GCA_017881145.1 Sandaracinaceae bacterium
CCTCGCAGGATACCGCCTGTATGTGGGGCAAGGCGGCCGTCGGCGAAACCAGCAAGCGCTTCCTGAGCCGCGACGACTTGGCGGGTCTGTGCGCTGTCTACGGCGCTGAGGCCACGCCCACGTGCGCGACAGCCGACTACGTACCGGACCACGGTTTCACGGCGCAATGCTCGGTTGTCGCTGGCACCACTACGCATCGAAGCTGCAGCATCGCCGCGCCCGGAGCGCGCACGACGCCCACGCCTTGGGCGGCGATCACACTCATCGGTCTGGTCGCCTGCAGCCGACGGCGGCGACCCGCTTGAGTCAAGTCAAGAGCTCGTCACTCCTTGATGATGAACTGAACGCGGCGATTGCGTGCGCGGTTGCCGGGGGTGAGATTCGGCACGACGGGATGGGTGTCGCCGTAACCCTTGGCCTCCAGGCGATCCGCCGCCACACCTGCGTGCACCAGCCACGCCACGACGGCCTCGGCGCGCGCTTGTGAGAGCTGAAGATTCTGCGCGGGGTCTCCGCGGTTGTCGGTGTGACCCTGCACCTGCACCTGCTTGACCTGCGCGTTGCGCACTAGCACGTCCGCGATCTCGCTGAGCAACGCCGTGCTGCTTTCGTCGATCTGCGCGGCGCCCGGCGTGAACATGATCTGCTTGCGAATCTTGACCTCGTGCGAGGTCATGGTGACCTGAGATTCCTTGGGCTTGCCGACCAGCGTGATCTGCAGCGTGGTGTCCGAGCCGGGCACGACGGTGAAAGGCTCTTGTTTCACGAGGTAGCCGCTCAGCTCGGCGCGCGCGCTGTACTGGCCGGCCGGCAAACCCTCGAGGGAGAAGCGTCCTTGCGCGTCGGCAGAGAGCGTGCGTTCGGCCGGACCGGTGATCGCCAGCTGCGCGGAAGCGAGCGGCGCGCCTGTCTCCGCGAAGAGCTGACCAAGAACTCGGCCCGCACGCGCCCGCCGGGTGAGCTCGCAACGCAGGGGGACCAGCGCGCCGATGCCAACGGCGCTGGCCTGCGTCTCTGGCGCACCCCGAGGCAGCCCGACCGGCGCCAGAGCCGAGGCGCGGCCTGGCGCTTGGGCAACGTTGCCTTGTGCAGCTGACGGCGGCTGGAAGTAGGGAACCGCAATCTCGACCGTGCAGGTGCGCGGCTCGAAGTCGGGATGCGAGATCTCGAAGCTGACCGTACCCGGGTCGAGCTCGTAGCTGATGAACCGGCCGTCCTCCGAGCTGAGCTGAGCGCTCAGATCCTTGCCGGGGTAACGCACCACGGCAAAACCGATGGCGATGTTCTCGCCCTGGGCCACGACCGCTCCTTGAACGCGGGCCTTGGGCGCAGCGGGCTTGGCCCGCGCCACGGCAGGGAAGTGAACAATCCGCACCTCGGGCTTCGGCTTGCGCACGTCGGCGCCGTAGCCGAGGGTGAAGAGAAACGCCCACGGGCGGGTCGGCGCGAGCTCACGCACGAAGCTCGATGTGCCCGAGACGCCGATGTCGAGCCCGATCAGCAAAGACAAGCCCGGCAGCGGCGGCAGCACGCGCGCGCCGAGCGAAAGCGTCGAGGGCGCGGCCGCGATCCCCTGGATGGCGAGGCAACCGTCAGGCTGGCCGATGCGGCCGCTGGTGACCACGGCCAGGCAGTTGTAACCCTGACGATTGACCGGCAGACCCAGCCGCCATTCCAGCAGCGGCTGAACGTAGAAGTCGGTCGCGGCCTGCAGCGGAGCTTCCACACCGAAGCCGAAGGTCAGCATGTCCACGCGGTTGATGCCCAGCCCGAAGCGTTCGACGCTCGTGATCAGGTTGCGATCTTCGGTCGCGCGCACCCGGCGGGTGGTGGGTGAGAGCGCTGCGTAGCGAGCGTCCTCGACTCCGCGGACCAGCTGCGCCGAGTTGTCGAAGAAATAGTCGAGGTTGGTGCGGAAGATCAGCGGCACGGGGTGTGCAATGCGGCGCAGGTCGGCGGTCGCATCACCGCGTAGGCCAAGACTGGTTCCGCTGAACACCAGCCCCATGTCACCGATGGTGTTGAGGAAGACCAAGCGCAGGTCGCCGCCCAGATCGAGCCAGGGCAGCACCGTAGCGTAGCCCTTGGCACCGAGGAGCAAGTCGCCGACGACCTGCAGAAGCATGGGTGTGCTTTGGCTGTTGCTGTTGGCGTGGTTGGCGAGCGAGCCGAAGATCTCGAGGTGATCGATCGGGCTCACGCTGAGCGAGAGTGTGCCGCCCAGGTTCTCGTCGGTGTCAACCGGCAGGAGAAACCGATGGCCGCGGAAGTAGTCGAAGCCGAGCTGCAAGCGCACGCTGCCGGGCAGCCCGGAGTTGGCGTCGACCAGGTGCAGACCGCCTGCCGCACCGTGCCAGGAGCTCTGCACGCGCACGCGCGTGGCTTCGAGCTCCGCAGCTGGCGGCGGCGGAGAGCTTTCTGTCCCGCCAGCATCCGCCGCAACTTCCGAGTGCCCGTGCGCCGAGATCGCGGCAGGCTTCTCGCCATCTCGGGCCTGCCGGACGGGCGCGGGTTGGACTACCGGCGTGGGCTGGGCTGGTTGGGTTGCGGGGGCGGGCGCGGGCGCGGGTCTGAGTGCGGGTGCCGCGCGGGCGCCAACGTCGTATTCGTCGCGGAACTCGGCATCCAGGCTGGTCTTGCCTCTGCCCTGGGCATGCGCGCTGGCTGCACTCTGCAGCACCAACGCCAACGCAAGACCGCTGTACACTAGCCAAGACTGTCTGGTGATCATTGCCACGCGCACTGCATCCCCCACTCAACCCGTGGCAACCACCAGCGTGACCTTGCCGCTCGGCGGAATCATCACCTTGCGCGCTTTGGGCGCGACGCCCTTGGCCGGCTCGACTTTCACGCTGTAAGTGCCGCCCGGAATGTTCTTGAGCTCGCACTCTCCGCCCTGCGCAACACAGCTGGCCACGGGTTGCCCGCTGCCGCTCAGGAGGGTGACTGTGCCATCTGCCGGCTGACCCTTGGCGTCTTTGAGTTGCACAGTGACGAGCGCCTCCGCGAACGCTGGCGAAGCTGCCAAGAGCCATCCGCCGCATGCACACGCCAAAGTAAACAAAGCTGGTCGCCCGACCGACATGCGTGCCGATTGTACATGAGCGCGAGCCGAGCGCGACCTAATCGGACACATGGCGAGCTATCGCGCGTAAAAAGCAGCTCTCGTGTCGGGTGCGGAGACGGCGTGTTGAATTCCGCCGCCGGGCTTATAACGCCACAGGAGAGCAGACGCTTGGCCGTCAGCGGCGACCGAGCGCGAGCACCAGGCCCACTCTGGCCGTGGCGAGATCGTGCTCGGCCTGGACCTGTTGGGCCAGCGCGTTGGTCAGCGCCAGCTGTGCGTCGCCCAGCTC
>JADGRG010000686.1 GCA_017881145.1 Sandaracinaceae bacterium
AGCTGCTGCGCTCCGAAGTCGACCGCGCCCTCGAAGATGCTCCAGAAGACGCCGGCTTCCAGCGCATCGACAACCTCTACGAAACGCTACTGGTCGAGCTCCTCGCGCTCACCCAGGCCGTCGCCCCCCTTTGAAACTTGGGGCGTGAGCAGATGGAGTGCGGAGTTTGTGTCGAGCCGCGAGCGCGCCCGCAGCAGGCGAGGGAGGGCTACTCACGTAGCGTGACCGAGCCTGCGAGGACGTAAGCCGCGGCCAGGTTGGGGTGCGGGGCCCCAACCCCGCATGCCCGCAAAGGCCGCGCTCCATCATTCGTCGTAGAACATGGGGGCGCGCTTGCGTACGAAGCGCAGGATGAGCTCACGCTGCTCGTCGGTGAGCCGGTCGAAGCGCACGCCGACGCCTGGCTCCGAGTCCATGTCCATCGGGTCGCGCACGAAGCGAACCGTCCCCGGGATGGTCGACGAGTATCCGCCGGGCAGCGTGACCAAGACCTCGGCGCGAGCGCCAATCGCGAGTGTCGCGTAGGTGGCGATGAACACGCCCCCGTCGCCAATGTCGCCCGAGAAACCCACGAAGAAATTCGACTCCGTGGTGGCGCCTACGTTGGCTTCCAGTTTTTCACGCGGACCGCTCGGCACCGAGACGCGCGCGGGTGCGGCGTGGGCTTCAGCTGGCACGCGGGCAACGGGCGGCAGGTTGGGCTGCGCAGGCATGGATGTGGAGCTGGGCCGTGTGGTCAGTGCTTGCGCCAGCGGATAGAGCTTCGACATGACCTGCGCCAGCGTCTGCGTGGCCAGGCTGATGCCTGCGTGCGTGGCTTTGACATCCTGGAGGAGCGCCATGGTCTGGCTCAGCGAGCCCATCGCATGCTTGACGCTGGCTTTCCCATCGACGTCGGAGGTGGCCTGCTCCGCCTCGAAGAGCGCTCCCACCGCGCGCGCGATGTTTTCCGCCACGCTGAGAACCTCAGCTGGCACGTTCGGATCCTGCTGCAGCGCTGCGAGCGCTGTCCCTAGCATTGCGCGGCTTTCGGCGGCCGTGGTTGCGCCCGTGTAAGTCATGCTCGAGGCCTCTCCCGCACGAGTGTCAAGCTGCGACACCCGCCATGATAACGTCCCGGCCCGCTTCCCGCTACCGCGATGTGAGGGGTCACTGAATGGTGGGACCGGCGTCGATCTTCCCGAAGCGCTCTTCGTGCTTGGCGATGGTCTCGGCCAACGCCATGCTGAGGCGCTTGGCGTGTTGTGGCGAAATCATGAGGCGCGCCAGCAGCCAGCCGGTCGGTCCCTGCACGAACGAGAAGTCGAGCACGAAAGCATCCGGCGTGCTTCCGACTTGTGCAAAGTTGCTGAACCGCCCCTTGGCGACCTCGTCTTCGGCCTTGATCATGAACGAGCTGGCGTCGGGCTTGTTGTTTCTGTCCATCGGTCTTGCAAGGATGCCCGGATGGGTCGGGCGGTGCAATCCTGGTCACCGGCCGATTCGCGGGCACTCACGCTGGCGGTGTGCTCGGTGACATGCGGGCCGAGCAGCCTTCGGCTCTCGGTGACATGCGGGCCGAGCAGCCTTCGGCTCTCGGCGACATGCGGGCCGAGCAGCCTTCGGCTCTCGGCGACATGCGGCTCGGTGTTGTGGAGAAATGTCGTGAGCGAAAGCCGCGTGCTCTTCTGTCCGTTCTGTCGTGAGCACTTCGAGGGGCAAGAGCGCTGTCCTACGCACGAGCTCGGCCTTGTGCCGTTTTCCGAGCTCGGCGATCCCATCGATGGCTCGCGCGACGAAATCCCGCTGCCGCTGCATTCCCTGCGCTTTGGCCGCGGGTCGCTCTTTACGGGTGCGTTGCTCACGCTGATTGCCTGCGTCTGTCCGCTCGCCAGCATGTCCGGGCAGGTCAGCATGAGTGGGACGCTCCTGCGCATGGCGCATGGTCAGGCGGCGCATCTGTGGCTCGTGCCCATCGCTGCCGCTGCGCAGCTCAGCATCCTGTATCGCAGGCGAAGCCCCGCGGCCTTGCGCGGTGCGCGCTTGGTCGTGCTACTGCTTTCCCTCCTACCGAGTGGCTTGGTCGCCGTCACGCTCGTGGGCGTGCACGGTGCGGCTGCGCTGATGACCGAGCGCATGCGCTCTGCCGTCGACATGCACATCGGCGTGGGTGCCTGGTTGGTCTGGTTGGCCGCGCTTCCGATGCTGCGCGCAGCCACCAAGCTCGGCGCTGCGCCAGCGCGTCGCGTGCAGGTCTAAAGAGCTGTCCAGAAATGGCTCATAGCGGCTTACGTCCTCGAAAAATCCTCGAAATACACGAGTATTCCTGCGGTTTTTTCTGCGGGCGCGCTCGCTCTGCGCCGATTTCTGGACAGCTCTTGAGCGCGCGCAGCCGCTCGCTCACGCCCCTCGCCACCGCGACATCGCTTAGCCTTGCCCCATCGGTCGTACCGATTCGGGCCGGTAGATGTAGCCCTGGTGCTGGTAGACGCAGATGCGATCGCGTCCGTCGCCCTTTGCCTGGTAGAGCGCGCGGTCGGCTGCTTTGATGAGCTGGTCCTTGGACTTGATGTCGCGACTCGGGAAAACCGCAACGCCCACCGAGATGGAAATGTGCTCGCTCCCGCTAGGCAGGAGAAAGACCTCGCCACCCACGCTGCGCCAGACGCGATCAGCGACAGCCAGTGCACCCGAGAAGTTCGTGCTGGGCAAGACCAGCAAGAATTCCTCTCCGCCGTAGCGAGTCACCACGTCGATCTCGCGCACCGCTTTGCGGATGCGCGCCGAGGTCTCGCGCAATACCGCGTCGCCAGCGTCGTGTCCGTAGCGGTCGTTGACGCGCTTGAAGTGATCGATGTCCAGCATCACGCACGCTAGTGGCTCGCGGTAGCGCTCCGCGCGCTTGAACTCTTCGGTCAGGCGCGTGTGCAGGTAGCGGTAGTTGTAGAGGCCGGTGAGGTCGTCCAGGACCGCGAGCTGTTCCAGGCGCGAGCGTGCCTCGCTGATGTGATCGTGCATGCGCTTCAGGCGCACGAGGTTGTTGACGCGGGCCAGCAACTCCCGCTCGTCGAAGGGTTTGCAGACGTAGTCGTCGGCGCCGATGCGCAGGCCCGTCACGCGGCTGTCGGTGTCGCTCTTGCCCGTGAGCAAGATCACCGGCAGGAAAGAATCCTGCGTGATGCCCTTGATCAAACGACAGCAATCCAGACCGTCGAGTCCCGGCATCATGATGTCGAGCAGCACGAGATCCAGGTCCATGTCGCGCGCGCGCGCGACCGCACGAGCGCCATCCTCCGCGAACTCCACTTTCATCCCGTGTCGGCGCAGAAGTGTCGCGATGTACTGGCGTGCGACCTGATCATCGTCCGCAACGAGCACCGTAGGTGGCGCACCGGTCGCGGGTGGCGTCGAGAGCTGGTCCAAAATTACTTGGGTCAATTTCTACCACAGCCGACCGCTCCGCCCAAGCAAGCGCGAAGAGTGTTTGCACCTTTTCCACACGCATGGCTTTCTTGTCGTCGGCTTGACCGTATACTACGGCAGCCGCACCGTGCGGGTCGGATGTAGCTTTTCGTCCGTCGAAGGAAGGTAGGGTAGGGGGCTTTGGAGCTAAAACAGCAGCTCAAGATGTCACAGCAGCTGGTGATGACGCCGCAGCTCCAGCAGGCGATCAAGCTCTTGCAGATGTCGCGCATGGAGCTCGTGGAGACCGTGCACCAAGAGTTGCTCGAGAACCCCGTGCTCGAAGACTTGCGGGAGGTCAGTGATCCGGGTTCGAGCGCCAGCACCACGAGCAGCGCGAGCAACACGAGCAGCGGTCCAAACGAAAGTCTCGAGCAGACCATCGCAGCCGACGCGCAGATTCAAGATCAAGGAGCGCGCGACGCCGA
>JADGRG010000687.1 GCA_017881145.1 Sandaracinaceae bacterium
ACGGCCGCGATCCTTTTTGGCATCGCCGCCTCCGCCAAAGCCTATCCAGGCATCTTCTTCGCGCTCTTCCTGCTCGACCGCCGCTACTTCGCCCTCTGCACGGGCATCCTGGCGACCGCCGTGGCCACCATCGGCACGATGCTCTGCATGCACGCACCGCTGACCGTCTTGGTGCACGAGCTCGCCGCGCATCTCTCCGGCTTCAACTCTTACTTTCTTCTCCAGGAGCGCTCAGTGCGCTTCAACCACACCTTCTTCAATCTGGTGAAGGGCACGATCTTCCACGACCTGGACGACAGCCACCCCTCCAGCACCCTACAACATTTTGCTACAATCTACCCTTGGCTGATCATCTCACTGACCGGCTTCATGCTCTGGCGACTGCGGCGGCTCGACTTCCGGCACCGCGTGCTCGTGCTCACGGTCGCCATGGTGGGCTTTCCCTTGATCTCCTACGACTACACGCTCGTGCACTTGCTCGCGCCCTTCTGCCTCTTCGCGATGAGCGCTCTGCGACGCGACCAGCATTCCCTGCGCGATCTGGCCCCGCTCTTTCTGCTCACCTTCATGTTCCTGCCCAAGGAATACCTGGTCGAGCTCTACGGCTTTCGGTGGGGTCTAGGCTTCGCCTGCAACGGCCTCGCCTTGGCGGCCCTCTTCGTCTTGGGGCTCAGCGCAAAGCCATGGGCCCGCCTGCCCGAAGCTGCGAGCTCTCGGTAAGCGGTGTGCGCGTGCTGCGTTTCTGGCACGCACGGATGTTGTGGAACTGCGGCTGGTCACACGGTCTGCGCGTTGCGTTTGGGTCCGTTCCCAACCTGGGACGCTCCAGCAGCCCCACCTCCCCGCCGAACCAGCGCGGCTGGCAGCCAACCCTGTCCAGAGCGGCCCCACTCGGGTCCTTCGACCCGAGCACCAGCTCGTCTCCTTCACGGGACTTGCCCGAAGGCCTCAGATGCTCTAGACGTTCAGGTGTGTCCGTTAATGTAACACCTGCTTCGCTCGGGGCTGCGGCCTCGGCTCTGCGGCGAGCCTTCTGGCCGACGGCGCAGGTCGAAGTGGTGGAGCGCGGTAGCTTGCGCGTTGTGAGTTGGGATTGGACCGTGCAATAAGACTGCGGCTCTTGAGGAGAAGATCTCGATGCTGACCCGACAGGGAACGATGGTTTGCGTGGGTGTTGCTCTTGGCGCTCTCACCATGGCAGGCGCAAGCGGCTGCTTGCAGCGGGAGTTGGCGCCGCTCAACCCGTGCCTGGTGTCTGGCGTGACCGAACAGGTCAAGGTCAACACCGTGGACAAGGTCGATCTGCTCTTCATGGTCGACAACTCGTCGTCCATGGAAGACAAGCAGAAGAACCTGCGCTTGCACGTGCCGGACATGGTGAAAGCCCTGGTCAACGGCAAGCGCGGCGACAACGACCCGCATCCCTTTCCGCCGGTCAAAGACCTCCACATCGCGGTGGTCGACTGCGACATGGGCTTGGTCGGTGTGAGTGGCATCCCGGGCTGCGTTGGCTTCGGCCACGACGGCAACTTCCAGAACACGCCGCATGCCTCCACCGAGAGCCCGACCTGCGACGCAAGCTACCCGCCCTTCCTCACCTACAGCTCGCCGGCTGCCGCAACCACGGCAGACCCCGTCCAGGTCGCGAAGCTGCAGGCAGACTTCGGCTGCATCGCGAACGTGGGCGACAAGGGTTGCGGCTTCGAGCAGCAGCTCGAAGCCGTGCTCAAGGCTCTCTGGCCCGCCAAGTACGTCGACCCGGCGACCGGCAAGCCTGCGGCCACCAACCCCATCACCTTCTTGACCGACAAGGCGACCCCAGCCGAGGCCTTCGGTCATGGCGATGGCACCAACGCCAACTTCCAGCGCAACAACGCCGCGCAGGGTCTTTCGCTCTTGGTCATCATCGTCCTCAGCGACGAAGACGATGGCTCGACGGGCGACATGGGCCTCTACGCGCCAACTTCCCAGGCTCCCTCGTGGCTCGATCCGCAGACGGTGAGCAACTACAACCTGCGGCCGCTGATCGGCCAGGCCAATCGTGACCATCTCTACCCGGTCAGCCGCTACATCAACGGCTTCCTTGCACTGCGTCCGGGCAACCCCCAGCTCGTCGTCTACGCGGCCATCACCGGCGTTCCGGTCGACCTCGTCGACGCCAATGCCACTGCGATCGACTTCGCCAATCAGGGCGCGCGCGATGCCTTCTACGACACCATCCTGGCCGATCCGCGCATGCAGAACGTGATCGATCCGGCGAGTGATACGAGTGACCGTAAGGTCAAGTACGCCTGCGACAAGACCTTCGGCCACGCCTATCCGGGCCGTCGCTACGTGGAAGTCGCCAAGGGCATCGGCGAGAACGCCACCATCTACTCGATCTGCGAGGACGACTACACCCCGGCGCTGAACAACGTCATCAACATCATCGCCAAGCAGCTCAGCGCAGTGTGTTTGCCCAAGCCCCTGGTGCGTGACGCGATCGGCCAGGTCAAGTGCAACGTGGTGTGGGAGCTACCGAACCCGAGCACGCCGCACTCGAACAACACGCCCATCGCATGCGGCGGTGCGGGCTTCCAGTTCCTTAAGGTCCCGACCGGGGGCCACTTGACCACGACCCCAGCTGGCGGAGCGATCTGCATCGTCGACCAGCTTCCGGTCGTCAGCAAGACCGTTCCGACCGGCGACGGCTGGTACTACGACGACTTCTCGACCGAGGTGCAGACCACCTGCCCCAAGAGCACGCCGCAGCGCGTGAGCTTCTCGACTGTTGCCAAGCCGCCCAACGGCGTCACGGTCAAGCTCGAGTGTCTCAACGAGACCCAGAAGGTCGTGACCACTCGCACCGACATCGCACAGGGAGCGGTGGTCCCCACCATCGGAACCTCGTGTGAGGCCGGCGCCGACGGCGCAGCCAAGGACGCGCTCTGCGCGGTGCCGCTGATCAACAACACGCAGGACAACAGCATGTTCTGCTACCTCAAGACCAACACCTGCGTGAAGCAGTGCACGAGCGACCTCGATTGTCCGCCCGCGTGGGTCTGTGACAAGCGCGATTCGACCCTGGCTGCGACCAAGAGCGACACGCATCCGACGGGCAGCTTCATCTGCGCCAACCCGACCTGCGGCACCGGCGAGTAGCGCTAACCCAAGAGCACGAGACCGCGCGCGCCCAGTTCAGAGCAGGGCGCGCGTTGTCGTTTGTGAAGCCCTGCGCTCGCCGTGCTAGAGCGTGCAACGTCGTGTCCAACCCGCCCTTGCAAACTCCGCCAACGCTGCGGCAGTGGCTTGCGAGTTGTGCGCGACACTCCGAGGCCTCGGCTACTTGCGACGCGGCAGGGTGTAGCGCATGCAGATGGCTTCGCCCGGGGCGTAGGCCGAGAACTCCGGAGACGCCAGAACGGCAGGGTCGACGCTGCCGTGCTCGACCGGGACGAAGCCGAAGTAGCCGAAGTATTGGGCCGTATCGGCGGTCACAAGAAACACTTGCTTGCAGCCGGCGTCACGCAGCGTTGCAAGTAAGCTCTCGACCAGCGTCCTGCCCACACCTTCGCCCTTGGCCTCGCGAATCACGACCAGCGAATGCAACACCGCGCTCGAACCGAAGCGTTCGTAGCCGACGCAACCCACCAACTCGCCACCGACATATGCCTTCAGCATGCGCACGTTGCCGCCGTCCGACGGCACGGGCAGGTCGACCGACCTGAGCATGCCCGCGAGGTCGGACTCCGGCTCGAACGACGCTTCGACGATCCGCGGTCGCGATCCTACGGCCGCGCGCGCCACACCTTCGATCGCATCGACCTCGATTTCGACCAGCATCGCCGGATCGACGAAGCCGCTGACCTCGACCATCGTGGCAGCGGGCAGCGTCTGCTCAAAAAGCTCTTTGTGCGCGCGTGCCACGCCGGGGTAGTTCTCCCGCATGCCGACCACGAAGATGCGCGTGCGCACCACATCCGCCAGGCTCGCACCGACTTCTTGGAGCGCGCTCTCGATCTTCTGGAACGCGTGGAGCGTCTGTGCGTAGGCGTCGCCTTCCGACACCACTTCGCCCGTGGGCTCGGTCCCGGTGGTTCCGCTCACGTAGATCTGCCGGCCGACCTTCACGAGCCTGCTGTAGGCGACTTCGGTCTCCCACGGGGTGCCCGAGCTAACGTTTGTGCGGCGCATTGCCCTGCGACTCTAAAGCACCGATCGCAAACCTGGAACGACTCTCGCTTCATTTGCTGGGCCGCAGGCGGACCTGCCCACGCTCGGTGCAAGTCGGTGAGTGGCTTCATTTCCCCACCTTTATGCTGCGGTCATAGATTCCAGTCACTATCCAGGTTTTTCACTGTCATATAATCGACCGAATGGGGCCTCCTCGGCCCCGTCCTGCCGCCGTGAAGAGATCGTCGAGACAGAGCCGGTTTGGAATGCGTCGCGCAGACGTGGCGCGGAGCGCTAGGGAGAGCCTCAGACTGGCGCATCGAGCTTTTGCGCCTGGACCCCGCACCCAAGTCCGACACACGCTGAATAGAGGGGTGCTTGCGCAGTGAGCCATGAGCGGTCCAAGGCGACCCGGGCTGGTGAACGCGCCGCATTGAAGGCGGAGGCGTCGACTATAGGCAAGAGCTCGCCCGCCACGCGTGCGGCTGCTTCTGCTTCCACTTCTGCTTCCGCGCGCACTGCCGCCGTAGCGCGGAAAGCCATTAGCCGCGCGGACCCTTCTGGGCGCAGCCTGTACTGCGAAGTCGACGGACTACCAGTGGATGTCGACATGACCGAGGTGAGCACCGCGGGGATCTTCGTGCAAACGCCGGCGCCACCACCGCTCGATAGTGAAGTCGAGGTCTTCCTGCGTCTTGGCGACACCAAGTGGCACGCCACGGGACACGTGGTCCAGGTCGTCTCCTGCGAACGCGCCACCGAGGAGGCGCGCAGGCCAGGCTACGGCCTGCTATTCACACACATCAGCGATGCAGAGCGCGATGCGCTGCGTGATGCGCTGCGTGATGCCATCGAGAGCGCCCGCAAGACGCGCGTCAGGGAAACACCGTCCCAGCGTCCCGCGCCTGTACGCGAAGTCGTGGAGCCTGCCAAGCTCACGAGCGTGGAAGTGGAAGCGCAAGCGCAAGCGCTGATCGACAAGCTCCGGTCCGAGCTGCGCGAGCTTGCGCAGAAGCCTGCCTGGGCGGTGCTTGGAATCGCTCAGAGCAGCACCCCCGAAGAGGCGAAGGCAGCTTTCTTTGCCGCCGGCAAGCGCTACCACCCTCACCTCTTCAGCCGCTACGCGTCACCGGAAATCACGCAGACGGTGACCGAGCTTTTCATCGCTCACAAACGTGCGTATTCGACCATGGCGGCACGGGCCGTCCAGACCGCTCGGACGAACCAACCACTCGTGCCATCCACACCGCAGCCGCCTGCGGAACCCTCGGTCGCCCAACCGGTGTCGAGCCTGCGTGCAACGGCTGCTGAGCCCAGCGGCGCGCCAAGACCGGCCAAGAGCAATCCGGCCACCCACCCAGCAAAGGGGTCAGACGTCTTCACGTCGCGGCCGCCAATGGCGGCGGGCCAAGCGGACCAGAAGAAATCGCGCGCGGCCGAGCTCGACATGGTGGTCGCCGCGGCACTCAGACACATCGCTGCCGCCCGTCTGGAAGAAGCGGAGAGCGAGCTGGATAGAGCGCTGGCGCTGGACCCGCTCTGCACGAACGCGAGGATCTGGCGCTTGGTGGTGCACGGCAGACAGCGCAAGGCCGAAGGCGACCTGGGCGCAGCCCATGCAAAGTATCTGGAAGTCTTGACTCTCGACCCGGAGCACCACGAAGCTCTGTCTGAGACGAAGAAGCTCGCCAAGGATGGGCGCGACAAGCCGGCGGGTCTGCTCGGGCGGCTCTTCGGCTCCAGGAACAAGTGAGATGGGGAAACTGATCGGCATCGATCTTGGAACCACGAACTCGTGCGTAGCCGTCCTCGAGAACGGAAAGCCGAACGTGATCCCGACCCGTCAGGGCCACCGAACACTGCCGTCGGTCGTGGCCTTCACCGACGAAGGCAACGAGATCGTGGGCGTGACCGCGCTGCGCCAGGCCGTGACCAATCCGCAGCGCACGATCTACGGCATCAAACGCTTGATCGGCAGAAAGGCGAACGACCCGAGCCTGCAGCGCTGGAAGAGCTGCGTGCCCTACGAAATCACATCGGCGCCGAACGGCGATGCGTGGGTGAGCACGCGCGATGGCGACTACAGCCCGCCAGAGATCTCCGCGATCGTGCTGCAAGAGATCAAAGCCATCGCCGAAGACTATCTGGGTGCGCCGGTCACCGAAGCCGTGGTGACCGTACCGGCTTACTTCAACGACAACCAGCGCCAGGCCACCAAGGATGCCGGTGCCATCGCCGGTCTCAACATCAAGCACATCTTGAATGAACCCACGGCGGCTGCACTCGGTTACGGAGTCGACAAGAGCAAGGACCAGTGCCTGGCGATCTTCGATCTGGGCGGCGGTACCTTCGACATCACCATCATGAAGACCAGCGGCGGCGTCTTCGAGGTGCTCGCCAGCAGCGGCGACACTTTCCTCGGTGGCAACGACTTCGACCAGGCCCTGATGGAACACGTGATCGCCGAGTTCCAGAAGGAGCACGGCATCGAGCTGCGCAAGGATCCGGTCGCGCTGCAGCGCCTCAAGGAGGCGTGCGAGACAGCCAAGAAGGAGCTCTCGTCGACGACGACCACATCGATCAACCTGCCCTTCATCACCAGCGGTCCGACCGGGCCGTTACACATCCGGCACGATGTGATCGACCGCCCCCTGCTCGAAAAGCTCACCCAGGGCCTGATCGATCGGTTGGATGCACCGTGTCAGCAGGCCCTGCGCGACGCGAAGCTGAAGGTGGAGGAGGTCGATCAGGTGCTGCTGGTGGGCGGCATGACGCGCATGCCGGCGGTGCGGCGCAAAGTCGAGAGCACCTTCGGTAAGGTCAGCGCGAAGGACGTCAACCCCGACGAGATCGTTGCGATCGGCGCGGCCACGCAATGCGGGATCATGTCCGGCGATCTCCAGGACGTGGTGCTCCTCGATGTCACCCCTCACTCGCTCGGCGTTCGCGTACGCGACGAGCGCATGTCGTTCGTGATCGAGAAGAACACCACCATTCCGACTTCGGAAAAGAAGCTCTTCGCCACCACCCGCGACAACCAAGACCACGTGGATATCCAGGTCTACCAGGGCGAGAACGAGCAGGTTTGGAGCAACACCAACCTCGGTCAGTTCAGCCTCGGTGACTTGCCGCTGATGCCCGCCGGCAAGGTGAACGTGGAGGTCACGTTTCTGCTGGATGCCGATGGCGTGCTCAAGGTCACCGCCCGCGAGCTCACCACGGGCAAGGCCGCCTCGGTCAAGATGACGCCCTCGAGCGGCCTGGGCCAAGGGCAAGTCGACCGCCTGGCTGCAGAGCGCAGCGGCGGCCAGCGCGCCAAGAGCTGAGCTGCGCTAGAAGACGATCTCGGAGAGCAGCTCCTCGAGCATCTGGATCAGCTTCGGCAGGCCGTCTTGCTTGCGGAAGTAAGCATCGGCTCCGGCACGCTCGGCGCGCGCACGCAGCTCGGCTTCTGCAAGACCCGAGATCAGCACAATCGGGATCATGCGCTCCGTCATACGCCCCTTGAGCTGCCTGCAGATCTCATCACCGTGCGCACCTGGCAAGACCACGTCCGCGACGATCACGTCGGGCTGCACCTCCTCGAGCAGGCGCTCGAAGCCAGGCAGATCACCGCAGCCGAATACCTGATAGCCCTGGTTGCGCAACTCGCGCATCAGCCGGTCGCGAGCGCCCTGGTGGTCATCGATGACGATGATACGACTGTGGGTATTGGCGGAGACGTCCGCCGCCATTGGCGGCGGACCCGAGGACGTCTTGCGACGTGCCGAAAAGCGCACCACCGAGATCAGGCGCTTGAAGCCCCACTCGGTACAGATGTAGCCGTCCGCGCCAAGCTCTTCGGCTCGCGCCTTGAGCCGCTCCTCGGAATCACTCGAGAAGAGATACACGGGCGACGCGATGCCCATCTGCAGCTTGAGGTTCGCGGCCGCGCCGGCCTCTTCGAACCCAGCAGCGTGGGCGTCGGCCAAGACCAGGTCGGCCGGAGAGTCCTGCATGTCGGCGAGGGATCTGCCCTGCACCACCTGGTAGCCCTCTTCGCTGAGAACCAGCCCAAGGGCGTTCATCACCACGTCGCCATCATGGATCAGCAAAACCTGCTTCACGCTTACGATGGTAAGCGATACCGAGAGCGCGCACAAAGGTCGCGATCGCCGAGGCCAGCCCGGAAGGAGCGTGTGATCAGAAGTGGGAGTGGATCCCCACCGCGAGCACGTCGATCCCGGACCGATAGGTGCCGGAGTTCACGATCCAGGGTGGCTGGCCGCCTTGTGTCTTGGTAACTACCTGCATCAGCCGAGCCTGGCCATCGCCCTTGGTCGGGTTCGGTTCGGTCAGAACGGGTAGCGTGTCGTCCCGCGACGCCAGAGTGCCGACGTGCTTGTCGATCGCCGTCACCCTCCCGGTGTTGGTGTACTCCGTGTAGATGGTGGAAGCGTCCTGACCGGTGGGCGCGCCAACGACCAGGGTCTCCTGGATGATGTGCGCGTAGGAAACCACCAGATCCGTGCTGCCAGCGAGCCGGAATATGACGCCGCCGTGCAGACCGATACGCTGCAGCGGCCAGTAGTCGATCTGCATGTAGGAAGGATCGACACCGCGGTTCTCGTAGTGAACACCCGCACTGACCGCGAAATGCCCGGGCACGATGTTGTAGGTGCCACCGGCGCGGAGCGAGATCTGATCCTTCCAGCGCTTGTCGATCTGGGTGTAAGGCTTGCTTGGATCCGTGAAAGTCGCCGAGTGCACGCCATCGGCCTGCGTGAAATAGACGAGTTGGTTGGGACGGTAGTCCACTTGCTGGTACTGGTTGACGCTGTTGCCTTGGTACTCGGCATCAACCTCCACGTCCCAGCGTTCGTCCTGCAAGGGATCGCGCAGCGGCTCGTTCAAGAACACCCCGCCCTGGCCTTTGCCCGTGCCGGTCGGCCGCGGCGCAAGGCGACTCGAGTAGCGCACGCCAACGCGTGCCTTCCAGGGCATGTTCTGCTTTAGCTGCAACACTTGCTCGCGGGTCGTGGTCGCGATGCCCGAAGCGTTGTACACGCCCGTCGTGAGGTCGAGAGATCCGGACGCACGAATTGCGTCTTGCCACTTGAATGCCCCGACGATGTCCCAGTTGTCGTTCGGCACCACGTGCACGGAACCAGTGAAGCCCGGCACGAAGTAGTCGTGGGCTTTGATGTGAGCGATGATGTCGTTGGAGGGACTGGTGCCCGATTGCACCGCAGCCATGCTGGTGTTGTCCGCCCAGACCATCCCCCACTCGAACGAGGCGCCCAAACGCAGCCAGCGAGTTAGACGGTAGCCGGCACCCAAGGTCGGGAAGATTCCAATGGTGCCCGCATTCAACATCATGTAGCGGGTGGCCGCGGGTCGCAGCTCGCCGGTCGCCCCACGAACCATGCCGTTGTTATCGCCCCACTGGCCCTGAGGCGTCGCCGCGGGGAAGACCAGGCCGAACCCAATGCCCAGGTCTTCGGTGACGCGCGTGGTTGCGATGAGCTGTGGGATCGGCACCACATG
This sequence comes from Sandaracinaceae bacterium, assembly GCA_017881145.1. Taxonomy (GTDB): domain Bacteria; phylum Myxococcota_A; class Polyangia; order Polyangiales; family JAFGIB01; genus JADGRF01. The sequence continues at coordinate 9,679 of JADGRG010000687.1, forward strand.
CTGGGACATGCAGACTGTATCTAACGGGCTGCGGTAGTAACGGTCCTCGGCCGTTCCCGGCCCAGTCTTGCCTGGATCGCCGAGGTTGAGGATCTCATACCCGCCGCGACCATCGGGAAGCTTGCTCGGACCACCGCCGCTGTATGCGCCCCAACCGTAATAGCCGACTGGATCGACGCAGGCGTGCATGGACGCGATGTTCACATCCAGGAGCAGCTGGCTCCCGCGCAGCTCGGCGAGACCCGCCGGGTTGTAGGAGAGCGTCATCGGGTCGTCGGCGCGCGCCGTGACCGCACCACCACGCCCTAGGGCCTGCGCACCAGCGCCGGTGTATTCGAGACCGCCAGCAGCAGCACGACCAGCAAAGCTGCTCGTGATGATCAAGACGGAAGTGAAGACCAAGAGTGCGGCGGAACGGCGCATGATAACTCCGCGTTGCAAGGAACGAGTGAAGGGGAAAAGCAGCACAGGTGCGGCATCGGCTAGATACCGCACCTGTGCCTCTCAACAAAACGCGTTCGACCTCACTGGAAGGCAGGGAACGCCGCGCCGCGAATGTCCGCGCAGGCATGGGTCGAGCCCAAGTCACCCAGGCGCACGACCGACGCGCGCGGACCCTTGCTGGGCGTGCGGTCGAGCAAGCTCAACGAGGCGGTCTCCCGGGCTTGCTTCCAGCTGGTGGGCGGGACTTGGCCAGCCTGCAGGACGTGGAAGGTTGGCGTGTTGGTGTCGACGAAGCCGGCATCAGCTGCCGTGCAGGCGGTGCCGTCGGACTTCTTGCAGTCGTAGACGCGCGACGGCAACGTGTCGCCTGACGTCGCGGCGCCCGCGCCGCTCGTGCAAGTGGCGAGGTTGCCCGAGCCGCCGAGCGAGGTCTTAAGGCCGATGTAGCAGTATTCCGCGCCAGGCAAGCCTAACGCGCCCGGGCCAACGCCGAGCGGCGCCGAGGTGACGGACCAAGGGAGAGGCAAGCCGCACGCGTAGTAGGCCTTGGTGGTTGTGCCGGGGAAGTTGTCGGTGCCCGCGAACGAACCGGTGTTCGGCAGGTGGACCGTGATACCAGGCTTGCCGTCTGCGTCTTGGTCAAGGAAGCAGTCCTTGCCCTTCTTGCCCGAGGGGCAAGTGAAGTTGACGGTGCTGTTGGCAGGCGGCGTGCTGCCGTCCGCCGGTGCAGCCACGGGGAAGATTGCGCCTGTAGCCAGCGCTTCCAGGCCAAGGAAGCCGGTGGTCGAGTCCACGGTCAGCGTATCGGCGATGCTGAACCCAGTGGTATGAGCCGTGGTGACGTAGTCCGGGATGCCCGGCTTGTCCCAAAGGTCGTTGGGGAATTCGATGTGCACTGCCTTGCAGTTGGCATCGATGAGGAACCACGGCAGCTCGGTGCCGCACGGGTGCATGGTCGCCACGCCGCCCGAACCGTCGGCGCAGATGTCCTTGATGGTGCCGCGGAAGTAGACGTTGAGCTTACCGCGACCTGTGTCCATGAGGGGCAGCGCGTTGATGGTGTCCTGCCACCACACGTCGAGCTCGGTCTTGAGCGCGTAGACGCCTTCGGCTGTCGCCTTGCAATCGCCGGTCTTGACGTCGGTCGTTGCGCAGACCTTCCCGGGGCCTGCGTCAGTGCCACCAGCGGCGCCACCGCTGCCCGCCGTCGAACCGCTTCCACTGCCGCCGCCGCTCGTGCCAGCGACAGTGCTGCCGCTGCCTCCAGCCGTCGAGCCCGAGCCACCGCTGCCCGCGCCAGCGCTGCTGCCGCTGCTGCCGCTCTTGCCGCCGTTGCCTCCGTTGCCTGCGGCGGCGCCACTGCTGCCGCTGCCGCCGGTGCCCGGCGTGGTGGATGCGCCACCGCAACCGAACGCGAGACCGCCCGCGAGGGCGACCACCATTAGTGAGAATAGATGCTTACAACCAGTCTTCGTCATTGTTGACCTCTACAGCGCACCAGCAAATTGGTCCGCTCTCTCGAAGTGCTCCATGTCACCAAAACAGGCTCACTTGGTTAGCGTCCTTGACACCCGTTACACAGCAGCCACGGCGCGAGCACAGAGGTTCTGCCGTCCCGCAATCAAGACGTCGCGCTCGCTCTGCGCCGATTTTTCGACAGCTCTTCACTCATCGCCACCGTTTGCAGGTGACGTGGGCGGGCCCTTGAGCTCGAAGACCATGCGGTAAGCGAGCTGGAAGGTGAAGGCACCGTAGAAGATGTGCGTGCCGTAGACCTTGGAGTTGTCGTAGCCGCCCAGCGTGCTGCCGAGGTTGAAGAGCATCGACAAGAAGAAGAGATCGTTCTTCCGGAGAAAGCCGGGGCGCGTCACTACGGTGAAGCCGTAGTTGAGCTGCGTGTGGCGAACTCCGTCGAGCGGGAAGTCGAGGATCTCGAACATCGGACCAGCAGCGCCCAGCGAACGGTGCTTGAAGAAGAGCGAGGTGTCTGACTTGAAGATCATGCCGCTGTCGCGCACGATGCCGGCGCGCCAGTCGAAGATGCGATCGGGGCCGCCTTCGTAGCGCAGGCCGTTGATGCTGAGCAGCAGCGCGTTGTCGTTGAAGGGCAGCGCGAGGGTGGCTCGCGCTTCGCCGAAGCCGGCCTGCGTGGCTTTGTAATTGCCACCGGTCTGCATGTCCAAGCGGTGCAGCCGCGAAAGGTCGTCACCGGGGCCGTATTGGAAGGTCTGGAAGGTGTCGCGGTAGCCGACGCTGCCGCCGATGGAGAGCACGATCAGGCGCAAGTCGGCGTCGACCTGCGATTCCAGGAAGGGCAACGCCAGCAGAGTGTTGGCCTTCAGGGTGAGCTCGTTCGCCTGCCCATAGATGGGTGTGCGGTGCTCGACCTGGGCCTGCATGCCCGGGAAGACCGTGTCGACATTGAGGTAAGTGCCGCCCGGCTGAGGCCCGACCGGCCAATCGCGTGGCTGATCTGCGCGACCTTGGCTGGGCGCCAAAAGGCCCTGGACCCCGAAGAGCAGTGCAACGACGACGAGGATGACCAGCGCTTTATGACGTCCCATGCGAAACACTCACCCGACCTATTTCCTGCACAGTTGGGTAGACCGAGCTGCGTGGGAGCGCAAGCTTAGAACACCTAGGGGCGACGAAAAAGCACTATGTGCGACTTGCGATTCGAGCGATGAAGCCGCAGCGCAGCCAGAACCTTCCGCGGCGTTAGCACGCACACGGACAGGTAGCTCTGCCCCGCGCCTCGTCGCCCTAAGGCTTGCCGTCGATCTTCGCCCAAGAGTCGCGTAGCTCGATGGTGCGGTTGAAGATGAGCTTGCTGGCTTGGTGCTCGCTCGCGTCGGCGCAGAAGTAGCCCAGGCGCTCGAACTGAAAGAGATCGCCGGGTTGACTCGTGCCGAGATGTGGCTCGACCTTGCACTCGCGCAGCACGCTGAGCGACGCGGGATTGATGAAGCGCCGGAAGTCGTCGCCGTCGTTCGGATTCTCCTGCGAAAAGAGCCGATCGTAGAGGCGCACTTCGGCGTCACGCGCGTGCGCTGCGGAAACCCAGTGCAGCGTGCCCTTCACTTTGCGGCCGTCGCTGGCGGTGCCGCCGCGCGATTGTGGATCCCAAGTGCAGCGCAGCTCGGTCACTTCGCCGGTCTGCGGATCCTTGACGATGTCGTTGCAGCGGATCAGACACGCGTAGCGCAGACGCACTTCGGCGCCGCGCGTCAGGCGAAACCACTTCTTGGGCGGCTCCTCGCGGAAGTCGTCTTGCTCGATGTAAAGCACGCGCGAGAACGGCACCTTACGGCTGCCTTGCTCGGGATGCTCGGGATGGTTCTGTGCGTCGAACCACTCGATTGCACCTTCGGGGAAGTTCTCGATCACTACGCGCAGCGGGCGCAGCACGGCCATCACGCGCGCCGCGCGAGCGTTGAGATCTTCGCGCAGGATGTATTCGAGGAGCGATACGTCGACGACGCCATCGCGCTTGCTCACGCCGATGCGCTCGCAGAACGCGCGGATGGCTTCGGGCGTGTAGCCGCGACGACGCAGGCCCGCCAACGTGGGCATGCGAGGGTCATCCCAACCGTCGACCAGCTTGTCGTCGACGAGCTGCAAGAGCTTGCGCTTGCTCAGCACCGTGTAGCTGAGATTCAGGCGCGCAAACTCGATCTGCTGCGGATGGCAGGGCACGGGGAGCTGATCGAGACACCAATCGTAGAGCGGTCGATGATCCTCGAACTCCAGCGTGCAGACCGAGTGCGTGATGCCTTCGAGCGCGTCCGAGATGCAGTGCGCGTAGTCGTACATCGGATAGATGCACCAGGTGTCGCCACTGCGATAGTGATGGGCGCGCTTGATGCGGTAGAGCACGGGATCGCGCAGGTTCAGGTTCCCCGAACGCATGTCAATCTTGGCGCGCAGCACATGCGCCCCATCATCGAACTCGCCGGCACGCATGCGGCGAAAGAGCGCCAGGCTTTCGGCGCTCGGACGATTGCGAAAGGGGCTGTCTTGTCCCGGACGGTAGAAGTCACCGCGCTCCGCTGCGATCTGCTCCTGGGTCTGCGAATCGACGTAGGCTTTGTCGCTTTCGATCAGCTGCTCGGCGTAGGCGTAGAGCTTGTCGAAGTAGTCCGAGGCGTAGAAGAGCCGGTCCTGCCAGTCGAAACCGAGCCAGCGCACGTCGTTCTGGATGGATGCGACGTATTCGGGATCTTCGGTGGTGGGATTGGTGTCGTCGAAGCGCAGGTTGCACAGCCCGCCGAACTTGGTGGCCGCGCCGAAGTTCAAGCAGATGCTCTTGGCGTGCCCGATGTGCAGATAGCCGTTCGGCTCGGGTGGAAAGCGCGTATGGACTTGGCCACCGCGTCTACCCGCACGCAGATCCTCTTCGATGATCTCGTTGACGAAGTTGGGTGCTGCGATCGAAGGTGCCGAAGTTTCGTCACCGGTCTTGCTCTTATCGTCAACTGCAGACATCGAAAGCCGCTACCTCCAAGGGGGGCGAGCATAGCGACATCCCGAGCGGCGGGCCACTCTGCTGCGAGGCAGTGCGGCGATCGCAGCTCAGATCGAGTAGGGGAAGAGCAATCGGAAGCGTTCTTTTTGGAAGCGGGGGAAGTGCATTTGCCGCACGGCGCGCGCGATGCAGGAGCCCTGGACCGTTCCGGCAAAGTCGCCGCCGACCACGACGGTCGTGATGACACCGCTGCCGGCGATGGTGATGTCCAGCTCGGCAACGCCGGTGCGGCCTTCGGCGCACTGCTTCACTGATCCCCGCAAGGCTTCGAGCCGCGCCAGCACGTCGTCACGACCGGGCACATCCGGGAGCTTGTCTTGCTCGGCTTCGCTGCCGACGACGGAAGCCTCACCAACCTTGGTGACTTGCATCACCGGCAGCGGCTCCGACGGCATGAGGTCGATCGCGCTCGGCCGACTCGGCTGCACGTGCTGGCTCGCGAGCGCAGGCTTCGCGCTGCTGCGCACCACGCTCTTCAGACCGCCCAGCGCAACGGCTGGCTTCGGCGCCAAGACGGCGTTGGGAGGCGAAGCTTTCAGCGGCTCCAGGAGCGCAGGTGCGGACGACACGGGGGCACTCACGCTCGGCGGCATGATGTCCGCTGCCGGCTGCGCAGGTATCGCGGCAACGGCCGCAACTTTGGCTGCGGGCGCTGCAGGCAAGGACGCGCTCGCGGTGGCTGCCGGAACGCTCACACTCGGTCGCTGATAGCCACCCGCTGTGAGCCAGAAGCCACCGACACCGAGCAAGGCGATCGCTGCCACTGCCAGAAAGCCGAAAGC
>JADGRG010000688.1 GCA_017881145.1 Sandaracinaceae bacterium
GACCGGCGCCTATCAGGAGATCCTGGGCGATCTACACAACCTCTTCGGCGACACCAACGCGGTGCACGTGCGGCTCTCGGACAACGGCGATGGCGACGGATACGAGGTCAGCCACGTCGTGAAGGGCGACTCCATCCACGAAGTGCTGAGCTACGTGGAATACGAGCCGAGCGTGATGGTCGAGCGCATGCGTCTGCAAGCCGAGCGCGCCAAGCGCGAAGGCCGCATCACCGTCGACCAGGTGAAGTTGCTCTTGCGGCACTACGAAGAGAGCCTGGGCAGCTACACCTATCTGACCGACGACTGAAGAGGCTCTTGGCTAGTCATGAAGCGCAAACCCATCATGATCATGGGTTGCACGAGCGACGCCGGAAAATCGTTTCTGGTGACCGCGCTCTGCCGGCACTTCGCCAATCGCGGAGTGCAGGTTGCGCCTTTCAAGGCGCAGAACATGAGCAATAACGCTGCGGTTACGCCCGATGGCCTGGAGATCGGCCGCGCGCAGTACGTGCAAGCCCTTGCAGCGCGGGTCACGCCGCAGGCGCGCATGAATCCGATCCTGCTCAAGCCGAGCGCCGACACGATGAGCCAGGTGATCGTGATGGGCGTCTTCGACCCGAAGATCACGCATACCCCATGGATGGAACGCAAAGCGTTCCTCTGGCCGATCGTGCGCGATGCGTTGCACGGCTTGCTCGACGACTACGACCAGGTGGTAATCGAAGGCGCGGGGAGTCCAGCCGAGGTCAATCTTCGCCACGCCGAGCTCGTGAACATGCGCATCGCGCTGGAGTGCCAGGCGGATGTCTACCTCGCCGCCGACATCGACCGTGGTGGCGCCTTCGCTCACTTGCTCGGGACCTGGATGTGCCTGGCCCCCGAGGAGCAGGCGCTGGTGCGGGGCTTCGTGCTGAACAAGTTCCGCGGCGACCAGAAGCTGCTCGGCAACGCGATGGAGTGGTTGCAGGAACGCACGGGTATCCCGACGGTGGCGATCATTCCTTACCTGCGGCACCACTTGCCCGAGGAGGACACTCTGCACCATCGCTCGGTATTTCAGCCCGAAAGCATCAACATCGCTCTGCTCGCTTATCCCTACGCGAGCAACTTGGACGAATTCGACGCGCTGGTCCACGAGCCGGGCGTGAACGTGGTGCCGCTGCGCGAGGTGGCTTCGCTACGCGACTATCACGCCATCCTCTTGCCGGGCAGCAAGAACACGGCCGAGAGCTTGCGTTATCTTCGTCAGACCGGCTTGGCTGCGCAGGTGGTGCGCGCAGCTGAGCGCGGCACCATGGTCTTCGGGGTGTGTGGTGGCATGCAGATGCTGGGTGGCCAGATCGCCGATCCTGACAATCTAGAAGGCGGCGACATCGCTGGCCTCGGCTTGCTCGACGTTACGACCACGCTGATGCCGCACAAGATCACCAGGCAGCGGGAGGTTACCTGTGCCGAAGGTGGTGTCGTGCGCGGCTACGAGATCCACCACGGCGCAACCCAGGCCGGTGCACGTGCGCGCCCACACCTTGGCGAAGAGCTTGGCTGGCAGGAAGGCAACGTCTGCGGCGTCTACCTGCACGGGGCGCTCGAGAACACGCACTACCGCCAGCGTTTCTTGCAGCGCCTCGGCTGGCAGGCCCAGTCCACCGATTGGTCGAGCGTCGTCGACGCCGAGATCGATCGCGTGGCCGAGTTGGTCGTCAGCTCGGGCTGGGTGCTCTGAGTGAGCGTGACGCCTCGTGTGCAGCAGAGGCTCTCCCCGCTGGCTTGGTGGGTTATGCTGGCGCGCATGTCCTACCGTCTCCTGCGCTTGTCGTTCCTGTCTGGGCTGCTCTGCACGAGCACGGCGGCCGCTGATCCGACTGCCAGCACGCTCCACTCAGCGATCCCTGCGGCCAAGCCTGCCAAGGCGCCAAGCTCGAAAAGTGCGCATCCAGCGGTGGTCAAGACCGGCCAAAGCACGCACGCGTCGAAGCCCAAGTCGGCAACCGTGACCGCGATCGCCGCCGCCGCACACGTCACCTCACCGAACGCGGCTCTTGGCGCTGCGCCTGCAGCGCCGCCATCAGCGGCCCTTGTGTCCGCCCCGCCGCGAACCTCGGTCCGAGTCCCTGAGACGGCTCAGGTCAAAGTCGATGTGCCAGCCAAGCTGCAAGCCCTCCTTGACGACGACTCGCGCATGGTGCCCTGGCTCGCGGCCACCATGGCGACCATCGACGGGTGCCACGCGACGGATCGCGGCGCCCTAGGCACGCTCGTGATCGAGCTCACCATGCACGAAAACGCCCGCCCGTCCGCCGACGTAGGCGAGGTGGCTTCCGCGCTGCGCGGCGTCTTCGCCTGCGCCATGGCCCAGCTCATGCAGGCAGAACGTATGCCGCTCTTCACGGGACCTGAAGGTCAGAAGCACTCGATCAACGTGCGCTTCGTGCCCTGACGGCGGCTTGGGCTGAACCACCGTCGCCTGAAGGCGAGGGTGGTTCAGTTGCTAGGCCCGGGGCGCGCTCGGTTTGGTTGCTTGCCGCGCGAACGCGGCCAAGCGACGGCCGCGTGTCAGCTCTTCTTTCTCGGCACGAGTCAGGCGCTTGATAGCCAGCTCCAAACGCAACGCAACTCCCTTTTCAACGCAGCGCCGTACCGCACACACGCGCAGAGGCCCTCGGCCGCGCGTATAGCGTGCCCCGCGGCCCGCGTCGTGCGCGGCGATGCGAGCCGCCACGTCGCGAGCAATGCCCGTGTAGAGTGTGCCGTCCGCGCAGCGCGCGATGTACACGAACCAGAGGTCGCGCTCCGTGCCAGCCATGCGCAGAGCCTAGCGTAGGCTTGCACGCCGACGTGGAGAAGTGTTCTGCGTGGTGGAGGCGAGTCTGGTGCCGACGTTGCCGGCAGGAGCTTGCCAGCCGGCCACACTCGGCATAAGAGCCAGTCCCAGCCATGAGCACAGATCAGCCTTCCGAGAACTTCGCTTCGCTCTTCGAGACGCAGGCCCGACAGGAGGGACCGCAGAAGGCCCGCTCTCTAGCTTTGGGCCAGCCCTGTCGCGCCGAGGTCGTGCAGGTCGGTCGCGATCACGTGTTCGTCGAGCTGCTCGACCGGTCGACGCTGGGCAAGCGGCCGCAGGCCTACATCCATATCACCGATGTCCGCGCACCCGATGGCCAGGTCGGCATCAAGGTCGGCGACGTGATCGAGGCCGTGGTGGTCGAGGTCGACGCACAATCGGGCGAGGTGCGGCTTGGTCGTACCATGGGTCGGCCGGCTGGCGTCGAGGAGCTGATGAACGCGCATGCCGCGCGACTTCCGGTGGAAGGCAAAGTCACGGCCGTGAACAAGGGCGGCCTCGAAGTCGAGGTGGCGTCGCTGCGCGCGTTCTGCCCGACCTCACAGATCGACCGCGGCTTCGTCGCTGACCCGCAGGCGTTGGTTGGCCGCGCATTGCTCTTCCTGGTCACCGAAGTGCGTGATGGTGGCAAGCGCGTGGTGGTTTCACGCCGCGCGCTGCTCGAACAAGAGGCCAAGGTCTCTGCCGCGCGCACGCTTTCGCAGCTCAGCGTGGGCAGCAACGTGCGCGGCACGGTCAGCGCGGTGCGTGAGTTCGGCGTGTTCGTCGACCTGGGCGGCATCGAAGGGCTCGTGCCGAACTCCGAGGTCTCCTACGACCGCAGCGCCAAGACCAGCGAGTTGCTCTCGGCGGGTGACGTGGTCGACGTGCAGGTCCGTGAGATCAAGGAAGGCGTGGTCGATAAGCGCGGCGCGCCCGTGACCAAGATCACGCTCTCACTCAAGGCGCTCACCGCCGACCCTTGGGACAACCTGGCGAGCGTCGCTCCCGAGGGCAAAGTCGTCTCCGGCACGGTGACGCGGCTGGCCGATTTCGGCGCGTTCGTGCGGCTTGCACCTGGCGTCGAGGGGCTGCTGCACATCTCGGAGCTCGGAGGCAAGGTCGTGCATCCGTCGGCACTGCTCAAGGTTGGCGAGACGCTGCATGTCGTGGTGCGCTCGGTCGATCGTGCGGCGCACAAGATCTCGCTGGTGCCAGCGCCGGACGGGCTCTCGGTCGGCGCTGCGGCACAGACGC
>JADGRG010000689.1 GCA_017881145.1 Sandaracinaceae bacterium
CTCTGCGATAGCGTCGCAAGAGCTCGCGTGAGCGTTCGGCCAGCAACCGCCGCACTTCGCGTCGAATGCCTTTCACGCGTGGGATCTGCATGTTGTCGTAGCCGGTGGTGGCATGCCGCAGCCAGGCGATGGTGGCCGCTTCGGCACGTCGTTCGATGGGAATGCGCTTGGTGCGCGCGACCGTGCCACTGCCCACGGGTACGGCGTGATCTGCGATCGCTTTGGCGAGCGCGCCTGCCAGCTCGGCGTAGCTGGGTGCAAACGCGAGAAACGCAAAGACGGCAGCATTGAAGTCTTCCTCGTACTGCTCTTCCTGCGCCGCGCGCCGCTTGCGTCCGCTCTCTCGCTTTTTCGCGTAGGCGGGATCTTCGCGCTCGGCAGCTAGCTCCGCCCGCAGCGCTTCCACGGTCTGGCCGAGGGTCCACACGCCATGTGAGAAGGTCTTGCGTCCGCGCTTCTCTTGCACCGCCCAGCAGGGGCCGGCTTGCTTGATGCGTCGGGTGAGCGCGGGGTCTCCGGGCGGAACCAAGGTCCAGCCGGCAGGCACCACCCGTACTTGATTGTCAGCCGAGCGCACGGTCCCCGCGCGGGGACCAGGCGAAACGATGCGATGTTGTTCAGGCACGACGCGCTGATGTACGCCGACCCGGCCGCTCCGCCAAGGGTGTTCGGTGGTCCCGGCGCGCCGCCATGCTCAACGCGCCATGGACAAAGCTGGCAAGCTCGTGACCAATGTGTTTGCCCCCCGCTTGCATCGGCGCGGAAAACTGGCAAAGCACGGGGCTCCTCTATGCCGCGCGCGTTTACCTTGCTCGATCGTGTGGAAACTCCGGAAGGCTCGCTGGAGCTGAGACAGCGCAGCGAGCGGGATTTCATGATCACGGTGGGCGGGCGCGTGCTGATGAGCAGCCTCATCCACCGCTCTGAAGTGATCGTGGCCGAGCTGGGTTGTGCGCCCATCCGCGATCGCAGGGCGCCGCGTGTGCTGGTGGGTGGGCTCGGGCTTGGGTATACGCTGCGCGCTGCTCTGGATGCGCTGCCGAAGAGTGCGCGCGTGCAAGTGGCCGAGCTCAACGCAGTCGTGAAGACCTGGTGCGAAGGCCCGCTGGCTGTGCTCACCAGCGGCGCCGCCCTGGACGAACGCGTCAGCATCGTGATCGATGACGTCAGCGCGTGCATTCGACGCGCTGCGAAGGCCGAGCTAGCCGAGCGCTTGGATGCGATCATCGTCGACTTGTACGAAGGTCCGAGGAATCTCAAGCCGGGACAACGAGACCCTCTCTATGGTGCGCAGAGCCTGCGCGACGTTCACGCAGCGCTCAGCGAGGGTGGCGTGTACGCGGTCTGGGCGGAGGAGCCTAACCAAGCCTTTCAGCAACGCCTGGTTGCAGCCGGCTTTCAGGTGGAGCTTACGCGCGTGCGCGCAGGCGGTCCGCGCCATGCCGTGTACGTGGCGACCAAGCAAGGCGCGCGCAAGTGAACACGCGTCAGTGCTCAGCGCCACTCTGCAGGCGCTTGAGGTTTTCCCGAGCGCTGGCATCGTTGGGTGAGAGCTGCACCGCTTTCTCCAGCAGGTGGAGCGCGCGGGCACGGTCGCCTCGGTTGTAGGCGAAGAAGGCCAGCTCGTTGAGTGCGGCGGGGTCATCCGGGCGGAGCTGCAGGTATTGATTCCAAGCAGCTTCGGATGCGGCCAATTCGCCTCGCGAGAGCAGAAGACCAGCCAGCAGAGGCAGAATCTCTGGCTGGCGCTCTCCGAAGGCCAACGCGCTCTTTAGGTTTTGGATTCGGCCGTCGAGATCTCCGGTCAGCTCGAAGTAGTGGTCGAGGTGTAAGGCGTCGGCCACGCGCGCAGGCTTCGTGCCCCGCGCGGAGGCTGCAAGGTTCGCGCTTGCGGAAGGCGCGTGGCTCGCCGCCTCGTCCTTGACCCAGAAAGAGGCTGCGGCGTCCAGGTAGTCCAGGTGCCAGTCGGGCGCATGGGACAGGTAGGGCAGAAGACCGGTGGCTTCCCGAGAGCCGTGCGAGAGCAGGACACCCTTTACACCGTAGTGCTGCGCGAGCCTGGTCCACAGGGCCGGTGAGGCCGGGGAAGCGAGGATGGCCTCGATCTCCTGCGGGTCGTAGATCTCCCAGCGGCCGTCGCTGAGGGGAAGCATCGCGGGGAAGCTCGAGAAGAGCACGAATCCGCCTAGATCGTTGGAGTTCCAGAGCGGGCCGTGGAATCCGGTCTGCCGCCAACGGCGGCTGACGCCGTAGGGAAAGTAAGATGGCGTGGCGCCGATGCCTGCGCGTCCGGCCAGGTTCATGAAGTCGTAATACTTCCCCGAGAGCGGCCATGCGGCACACGCGGCGGCGAGGAGACCGGCTGCAATGGGAAACCACCTGGGCGGTGGGCGCTTCCACACGTTCCACGCAGCAACCTGCCTGGCGAGCAGCGGCGCCGCAGCCAGTGCGAAGAAGACGATGTTGCGGCGACCAGTCAGAGAGGCCGCCAGCATCGCTGTTGCGGCCAAGGCATAGAGGCTCAGCCAACGGTAGTGTCTGACCAGGCGGGGCAGCGTCAGGGCGACAGCTGCGAGCAGGCCGATGTAGACCCACGCTGCAGCGCCGGCGAGAGCCGCGGGTCCAAACGTCGGGGAGAGCTCTCCCAGTTGCTTCATGGTGGTTGCGGCATGCGAGCCCACCTCCTGGAAGAGCAGCCACGCGTAGCTCCAGGTCCCGAAGCCCGAGGGTGTCAGCAGGGTCGCAAGGGTGGTTGCGATTCCAAGCCCCAGCGCCGCCACCCAACGCGAGGGTTTGGATTGAAGCCGCAGGCCAAGCTCTTCCAAGAAGAGACAGCCGCAAAGGCCAGGGCCCACCACGAAGAGTCCGTGGCAGTTGGTCATGACCACTTGCAGCCCGACCAGGGATGCTTGGACCTTCCAGGTGGTCCATCGACGCTCACCCAGGCCATAGAGAAACGCTGCTGTGCCGAGATAGGTGACAAGCTCTGGGCGCGGCAGAAAGCGCTCAGTGCAGGCCAACGCGGCGACCATCACGAGCAGTGCCGAAGGCAGCGCAGGCAGAACGACCCGGCAGGTGCGGAACACCAAAAAGAGCGTGGTGAACCAGAGCAGGGCTGCTCCGGCCTGGACCCCGACCCAACCAGCCGCTGCGTGGAGCGCAGCAAACGCCACCTGGAAGAGCCAGTGCGAGTCGTGGTAGGCGCGGCCGAAGCCCGCGACGGTGTAGAGGTCGTGTTGGGGAACTCTTCCGGTGGCGAGGATGTCCCTCCCGATCACCAGGTGCCACCAGATGTCGAGGTCATAGACCTGGACAGCCAGGAAGCTGACAACGACTAAAGCACAGCATGCCAGCGCCGCACGCTCGGGCCACGGCGAATGAAACGGTCTGAAGAAGGACGACCGAGACTTGCCCGCAAGTGAGGCCCCACCCTGGGCGCTCTCTGGCGCAGCGACTCCCGGCTCCGGCGTGGCACTTCGGGGCGGCTTAGACATCCGTTGATCACTCGAGAGTCTGGCAGCGGAGTCCACTCACACGGACCTTGCCAGTCTCGATGTTGTAGACCGCCCCCCCCGCCTTGAGCCAGCCCTCTTTCGTCTGCTCGCGAGTGGGCTTGGGCTGAGGCGCTCACTCCATGCCGCGCATGCCGGCGCCCGGCTTGCCTTCGTGCTCGTCGGGGATCTCGGTGAGCGTGGCCTCGGCGAGCAGGAGCACGCTCGCGACCGAGACAGCGTTGGTGAGCCCCACGCGCACCACTTTGGTCGGGTCGATGATCCCAGCTTCGAAGAGATCGACATAACGCCCCGTTGCGGCATCGAAGCCGAAGGCGCCTTGGCCTGCGCGCATCTTGTCGACCACCACGCCTCCGTCCACGTCTGAATTCACCGCGATCTGCCGGGCTGGCGCCTCCATGGCACGTGCCAGGATTCGCACGCCGGTGCGTTCGTCGCCTTCGCAGGCCAGGGCTTCCTTCTCCACGGCGACTGCCGCCCGCAAGAGCGCGAGGCCAGCTCCTGGCACGATGCCCTCCGCCACTGCAGCCCGCGTCGCGTGGATTGCGTCGTCGAAGGCTTCCTTCTTTGTCTTCATCTCGGCTTCGCTCGGTGCACCGACCCTAATCACGGCGACGCCGCCAGCGAGCTTGGCCAGGCGCTCCTCCAGCTTCTCGCGATCGTAGTCGCTCTTGGTCTCTTTGATCTGCTGCCGGATGTGTTCGACCCGCGCATGGATCGCGGCCTTGTCGCCGCGTCCACCGACCACCGTGGTGGCGTCCTTCGTCACGAGCACGCGCGCCGCCGAGCCGAGCGAAGTCTCGTCGGCATGCTCTAGCTTCATCCCGGCTTCGTCCGAGATCACCTTGCCACCTGTCAGGATCGCGATGTCTTCGAGCATGGCTTTGCGCCGGTCGCCGAAGCCCGGCGCTTTGACGGCGACACAGGGCAGGGTGCCGCGCAGCTTGTTCACGACCAGCGTGGCGAGCGCTTCACCTTCTACGTCTTCGGCGATGATGACCAGCGGTCGGCCAGCCTGAGCCACGCGCTCCAGCAAGGGGAGAAGAGGCGGCATGGCCGAGACGCGCTTGTCGTAGAGCAAGATCGAGGGCGCTTCCAGCACGCACTCCATGTGGTCGGGCGACGTCACGAAGTAGGCGGAGAGATAGCCGTGGTCGAATTGCATGCCCTCGACCACTTCCAGCTCGGTGCTGATGCCTTTGGCCTCCTCGACGGTAATCACGCCTTCGCTGCCCACCCGCTCCGTGGCCTGCGCCACCAGCTCACCGATGCTGTTGTCGTTGTGCGCCGAGATGGCTGCCACTTGCGCGCGCTCTTTGGGGGTCTGGATGGGTCGAGAGAGTACGCCGAGTGCCTTGATCGCAACCTGTAAGGCGCGATCGAGACCACGCTTGACGTCGACTGCGCTGGCGCCTGCCACCACGTTGCGCAACCCGTCTGCCCAGATCGCTTGCGCGATGATGGTCGCAGTAGTCGTTCCGTCGCCGACCTCTTCCGAGGTGCGCACCGCGACCTGCCGCAGCATCCGGGCGCCGAGATCCTCCTCGGGATCTTGTAGCTCGAACTCCTTGGCGATCGTCACGCCGTCGTTGCAGACGTTGGGATTTCCCCAACGCTTGCCGATCAGCACGCTGCGCGACTTGGGACCAAGCGTTACGCGCATGCAGTCGGCCAGCAGGGTTGTTCCATGCAGGACTTTCTCGCGCGCTTCGCTCCGAAAGAGCACTCGCTTGTGAGTCATCTTGTCCTCTGCTGCCGTAGCGGCAGCTTGTGCAGGCCCCGCTGAAAACCGGTGCACCCTCGGCCCGCCCTGGGAAGGGGCCTCGGGTGCACGCCAGACAACTAACCCCCGCCTGCAGCCCGGCAAGGCACTCAGTCGCTGCTGGAGGCACACCTGTCTGCGGTCGCTCTTGGACAGCCGAGCTCGCTGGCGCAGCTGTCCACACTCGACCGGTCCCGTTCCCTTGGCTTCGTCGGTGGTAGCATCGAGCTGCTGATGAAGACGATGACGTCTACGCGCGGGCTCGCGGCGGCTAGCTCGTGATGCCAAGCTCGTCGAGCTCGGCGGCGGCACGACCGAGATTCAGATCCTCACCATCGCTCGCCACGTCCTGGCCGGCGAAGCGAGCGCGCAGAGCTGACCCAGGTGTCGCCCGGCGGCGCAGGGCTGCCAACGCACGGCGAAAGAGGACCCGCGCGAGCACGAAGGGAATCACTGCGAGCGCGTGGCGTAGGCGAATGCCGCTGGCTTCGTCGGCGTAGATCGGTCGCACCATCACGTCCCGCACTCGCGCCTTCGCGGCTACCAGACGGCCAAGCAGGTCGTTCGGATAGCCGTAACCGCGCCAGAGCTCGTGCATGGGCAGGGCCAGCGCGGCGCGGCGGTGCAACGCCGTGTAGCCGCACTGCGAGTCCCGAACGGCAAGCCCGGTCACCAGACGCGTGCCGAGCGAGAGCACCTGGTTGCCGATGAAACGGCTGAGCGGCATGCGACGCAGCGCCTGTGGATGCGAGAGCCTGTCGCCCTTGGTGTAGTCCGCGTCGCCAGCGAGCACGGGGGCAAGCAGCTCGCGCAGGTCCTGGGGGTCCATCTGGTTGTCGCCAGCCATCACAGCCACGATGTCGGCGCCCTCCGCAAAGGCCCTGGTGTAGCCCGTGCTCAGGGCCGCGCCCACGCCGAGGTTATCCGGGTGGCGCAGCACCGTGACGCGCGGGTCGCCCACCGCCTGCGCGCGGGCGCTGGTGTCGTCGCGGCTGCCGTCGTCGACCACCACCACGCGATCGACGTAAGCCGGCATGGACCGCAGGGTCGCTGCGATGTGCCGGGCTTCGTTGTAAGCGGGGACCACCACCGCGATCTGAGCATGCTGCAGCATCTGCGTGCCGCTCTATTCGACAGTCACGGTCTTGGCGAGGTTGCGCGGCTGATCGACGTCGGTGCCCTTCAGGTCCGCTACGTAATACGCAAAGAGCTGCAGCGGAATCACCAGCAGGAAGGGCAAGAGCTCGCTCAGCGCGGCCGGGATCTCGACCAGCTCGTCGCTCAGCGAACGCGCTTCTTCGTCGCCTTCGGTCGCCACTGCGAGAATCCGACCGCCGCGCGCCTTGGCTTCCTGCAGGTTGCTCATGCTCTTGTCGCGGTGTTCGTCGCGGGGGACGAGCACCACCACCGGCACGTTGGGATCGATGAGTGCGATCGGCCCGTGCTTCATCTCACCGGCCGCGTAGCCCTCGGCGTGGATGTAAGAGATCTCCTTGAGCTTGAGCGCGCCCTCCAGCGCGATCGGGTAGCTCGTGCCGCGTCCGAGGAAGAGCACGTCGCGTGCGTCCATGTAGCGGCGGGCCAAGCTCAGGACGAGTTGGCGCGTGCCGGTGAGCACATCGCGCATCTGTTGCGGCAGGTGTGCGAGGCCTTCCACCAGTGCTTCGGCGCGCTCCTTGCCGAGCGTGCCTCGGCGCTTGCCGAGGTAGATGGCCAGCATCAAGAGTCCCGCGATCTGCGCGGTGAAGCACTTGGTCGAGGCCACGCCGATCTCTGGTCCAGCACGCGTGTAAAGCTCGGCATCGGCGGCGCGCGCGATGGCGCTGCCCATCACGTTCACCAGTGCCAAGAGCTTGGCGCCACGCTGCTTGGCGATCTTGGCAGCCATCAGCGTGTCGAGCGTTTCGCCGGACTGTGAGATCGCGATGACCAAGTCGTTAGGACCGATCACCGCCTCGCGGTTGCGGAACTCGCTGGCCAGCTCCACCACGGTCGGCAGGCGCGCCAGACTCTCGATGTAATAGCGCCCGACCATCGCGGCGTGATGGCTGGTGCCGCAAGCCAAGAGCACCACGCGCTCGATGCTGGTCGCCAGCTCCGGAGACAAACCGATCTCCTCGGGCACGATGTCGCCGTTCTCTCGATCGAGCCGTCCGCGCAGCGTGTCCTCGATGGCGCGCGGTTGCTCGTGGATCTCCTTGAGCATGAAGTGCTTGAAGCCCGACTTCTCGGCCATGGCTGGCGACCAGTCGATGGTCTTCACGGCGGGTTCGACGGGCGTTCCGTCCAGCGTCGTGACGCGGATGCCATCGCTGGTCAGCACGGCCATCTGGCCGTCTTCCATGATGATCACGCGTCGCGTGTAGGGCAGCACCGCCGGGATGTCGCTGCCGCAGAAGCTCTCGCCTTCACCGAGGCCCAACACCAGCGGCGAAGCATTCTTGGCAACCACGACCTTCTGCGGCTCGCTCTGACGAATCACCGCGATGGCATAGGCGCCTTCGACTTCCTTGAGTGCCAAGCGCACCGCAGCTTCGAGCGAGTGGCCCTGCCTGCACTGCGCATCCACCAGGTGCGCGATGATCTCGGTGTCGGTGTCGCTGACGATCTTGGCGCCGGCCTTCACCAGGCGCGCGCGCAGCGGCAAGTGGTTCTCGATGATGCCGTTGTGGATGACCGCGATCTCGCCGGCTACGTGCGGGTGAGCATTGGTTTCCGACACGCGCCCATGCGTCGCCCAGCGAGTGTGGCCGATGCCCGTGGTCCCGAGCAGCGGCGAGCCCACCAGGGCTTCTTCCAGCATGCGAAGCTTGCCGACCGCGCGCACCACATGGATGCGCTGGCCGTCGTGCACCGCCAGACCCGCCGAGTCGTAGCCACGATATTCCAGGCGCCGAAGCCCATCGACCAGGATCGGCGCGCACTCTCTATTTCCAACATAGCCAACGATGCCGCACATGCCTCATTTCTCCTTCGGCGCAGCTGGTGCAGCTGATGGCTGCGCAGCAGGCGCAGCCGCGGACTGGACAGCAGGCGCAGCTGGTTGTGCTGCTGCTGGCGGCGGTGTGAGCAGCTTGCCCTCGGTGTCGACGACCTTTACGGGGCCGTAGGCCGAGAGCGCTTCCTTGATCGCCGCTGCTTTGCCCACCACCACGATCAGGGCTTGATCGGCTTGGATGTGGGCTTTGGCTGCAGCCAGCGCCTGGACTGCGCTGACTGCCTGGATCTCCGAGCGGTAGCCGTCCCAGTAGTTGTCGGGGAAGTCGTAGGTGCGCAGCTCCGAGATCAATCCGGCGATGGCTCCCGAGGTTTCGATGTGCAGTGGAAAGGAGTCGATGAGCAAGCGCTTGGCGTTGCTGAGCTCGGCGTCGGGCACGATCTCGCTTCCGATCCGCTGCAGATGCTCCATGAAGGCTTTCATGGCTTGCGCCGTGACCTCGTTGCGCACCGCGGCGAACGCGCGGAACGGCACGGGCTGCAGACCGGCATCCACGTCGCTGTAAGCGCCGTAGGTGAGGCTCTGCTTCTCGCGCAGGTCCATGAACATGCGTGCTGCAGCCGAGCCGCCGAGCACTTCGTTCGCAACAGTCAACGGTACGAAGTCGGGGTCCTTGCGCGAGAGCGCGATGTTGCCCACGTAGATCACGGACTGCACCGACTCGGGGCGATCGACCAGCACGATCTCGCGTGCACTGCGGGTCGGCGTGGCGGGATATACGATCTCCGGCACCTTGCGTGGGGACCAGTTCTTGAACGCCTTGTCGGCGGCTGCCATCACGGTCTCGGCGCTAACGTCGCCCACGACCACGAGGTAAGCGTTGTTCGGCGCAAAGCGCGACTCATGCCACTTGACCAGGTCCGAGCGCTTGAGGCGCTTGACCGCTTCCTTGGTGGTGTCGACGTGCGCGTAGGGGTGCGCGCCGTAGAGCGCTCGGTAGAACTCGCGACGCGCCAGGTGGTTAGGGCTCTTGCTCATCAGCGCGAGTCGATCGAGCTCGCGCTTCTTGAGCTTGCCGAGCTCGCTCTCCGGGAAGGTCGGCTGGGTGGCGAGCTCGGCGACGAGCGAGAGCGCATCACCCAGCTGATCGCTGAGCGCCTTCATCTCGATCGCAACGTGCTCTTCGTCACTGCCCACGTCGAGCTTCGCGCCGAGGAAGTCCACCGTCTCGGCGATCTTGGCGCTCTTCTTCTTGGCGGTGCCTTCCTTGAGCATCTGCGCCATGAGCTGCGCCGTGCCCGGCAAGTCGCTCGGATCAGCCGCCGAGCCGCTCTTGATCACCAAGCGCACCTGCAGCACGGGCAAGCCGTGCAGCGTGACGGTGTTCACCTCGAGGCCGGACTTGGTGGTGGCTCGCGTGATGGGTGGGAAATGGATGTCGCGCGCCGCGCCGCTCTTTGGTGGCTCATCCTTTTTGACTTCCGTCTTCTCGACGGTCACGGCGGCGGGGCTCTGCACCGCGACCGCGGTGGTGGCAGCTGCTGGCGGCAAGGTGCCGGTTCCGCCGCAGCCCGCGCTCACCAGCAGACAGGTTGCAAAGAGGGACTTTCGTAGCTCGCGGCTCATGGCAGCCTCCGATCCTGATAGTGCGGTCCGTCATGTTTGGACTTCTTCGCGTCAGCACCTTGCTTGGTGCTGAGTGCGGCTCGGCCCGGTAGCACATCGAGCACCGTGCGGTTGGTCGCTGCGAAGTATTGGCCAGCCACGCGCTTGATATCGGCCAGCGTGACCGCGCGATAGTGGTCGAGCTCGGTCAAGAGCAGATTGGCATCGCCGTGGAAGGTTTCGAATTCGGCCAGGCGCATGGCGCGCGAGAGATTCGACTCCATGCCGAACACGAACTCGGCGCGCATGCGGTTCTTGGCCTTGTCCAGCTCGCGTTCGCTCACGCCCTTCTCGGCGATCCGCTTGAGCTCCTCGTAGATGGCGGCGCGCGCCTCGTCGACCTTATGACCCTCGGCCGCGATGGCCCAGAACGAGAAGAGATCCGGTCCGCGTCGACCATCGGTGCTGGCTTCGATCTCCTGCACGATCTCCTTTTCCTTCACGAGCTTCTGGTAGAGCCGTGAGCTCTCGCCGTCCCCGAGCATGAGTGAGAGCAGCTCGAGCGGGTAGTGATCCGGATCGCGATCCTTGGGGACGTGGTAGGCGAGGTGCAGCGCCGGCAGCTCGGCCAGCGGGTCGAGCATGGAGTCGACGCGTTCCGCGGTCTGCGGTGCGGGATCCGGCACATCGAAGGGTTTGGGCGCGCGCGGCTTCACGTCGCCGAAGTACTTCTCGATTAGCTGCATTGCGGCGTCTGGCTCGAAGTCGCCCGCCAGGCACAACACTGCGTTGTTGGGCGCGTAGTAGGTGTCGAAGAACTCCTGCACCGCGGAGAGCGGCGCGTTGATCAGATCCTGCATGTCGCCGATGGTCGAGTGCGCGTAGGGGAAGTAGTCACCGAAGGCGAGCTCGTTCACGCGCAGCATCGAGGTCATGTAGGGCCGGTTGTCGTAGCTCTGACGGCGCTCCTCCATGACCGTCTGCCGCTGGTTCTCGAAGTTCGACTGGGTGATGGCCAGCGACTTCATGCGGTCGGCTTCCAACCACAGCCCGAGCGCCAGCTCGTTGGCCGGCAGCGTCTCGAAGTAGTTGGTGCGGTCATCGCTGGTGGTGCCGTTGACCGAGCCGCCGCGGTTCATGATGAGCTGGAAGTGCTCGCCCTTGCCCACGTTCTGCGAGCCCTGAAACATCATGTGCTCGAAGAGATGCGCGAAACCCGAACGACCGCGCACTTCGTTGCGTGAGCCCACGTCGTAGTAGATGGAGACCGCAACCGTCGGCACGGTGTGGTTGGGATTCATCACGACCCGCAGGCCGTTGGCGAGCTTGCGCCGCTCGACACTCAACGACACCTTGTCGCCGTTCGGCGCGCTCTTTGCCGACACGTCGGCGGGTTGCGGCTTTGCACCCGGCTCGGCACTCGCGGCTGCAGCGAGCTTGGGCGTTGGGGCCTGCGTGGTCGGCAGGACGGCAGGTGCCGCCAGGGTAGGTGCCTCGGCTTGCAGGCTGAGCGGCCAGCCAAGGGCCAGCGCCAGCATCAGAAATTGGGCGTGTCTCGACATAGGTTCCTCGCTCTGCGGGGGGCCAGAGCCTACACCGAGATCCGGCCAGCTGCTCCCTTCAACCGACCGGGCGTGCACTTGGTTCTTGACGGTAGCGATACCTGCTCATACGCTCAGTCCCGCCAATGACCGCCGCCATTCTCTCCATCGGCACTGAGTTGACCCGCGGCGAGCTCGTGAATGGCAACGCTTGCTTCCTCGCCGAGCGCCTGACCGCTCTCGGCTTCAACGTGGTCGAGCACGCCACGGTGCCGGACGACACCGCCCGCATCGTCGGGACGCTAAAGCGCCTGGGCCAGCAGGTGCGCGTGATCGTCTGCACGGGCGGGCTCGGGCCGACCTCGGACGATCTCACCACCGCCGCCGTCAGCAGCGCACTGGGCGTGCCGCTTTTGCGACATGAGGCATCACTTGCCGCCATCGAAGAGCGGTACCGCGCGAGCAAGCGCGTCATGCCGAGGCTCAACCTGAAGCAGGCAGACTTTCCGCAAGGCGCATCCATCCTGCCCAACGCGGTGGGCACGGCGCCTGGCTTCAGCGTCACCCTGGGCTTGGCCCGAGCATTCTTCCTGCCCGGCGTGCCGAGCGAGATGCAACATTTGTTTGCAGTCCACGTCGTGCCCGCGATCGAGCCGCTTGCAACGCGCAAGAGCTTCCAAGTGCACATTCGCACTTTCGGGTTGGGCGAGTCGGCGTTGGCCGAGCGCTTGCGTGACATCGACCTGGGTGGTGCCCGGCACGTGCCCGGCATCACCATCGGCTATCGCGCCTCGTTTCCCGAGGTCGAGGTGAAGGTTTTGGCGGAGCACGCCGACCTCCGGGAAGCACGGGCACGAGCCGAGCAAGTGGGCGCCGAGGTGCGCGCTCTACTCAGCGACGTCGCGTACGGTGGCAAGGACGACAACTACCCAGGCTACGTCGGCGGACTCTTGCTGCGCGCCGGACTTCGGATCGCAGTGGCGGAGTCGTGCACCGGCGGGCTGATTGGCAAGCTGCTCACGGACGCCGCGGGCAGCTCGGCGTATGTGCTCGGTGGGGCCGTGACTTATGCGAACAGCACGAAGCATCGAGTGCTTGGTGTCGACAAGGCACTGCTGCGCGAGCATGGCGCGGTGAGCGAAGAGGTTGCACGCGCCATGGCCGAAGGTGTGCTGCGGTTGACCGGTGCGCAGATAGCCGTTGCAGTCACTGGGATCGCCGGTCCGGGTGGCGGTACCGAACAAAGGCCGGTCGGTACGGTGTGCTTCGCACTTGCGCGGACCACCGCCGAAACCCAGAGCCGCACCGAGTATTTTCCGCACGATCGCGAGCACGTACGCATGCGGACTGCCTACAGCGCGCTGCGCTTGGTCGCGGGAGCCGCCCAGCAAACCCTTGAAACCCTTGACGCTGGCCCGATCGAGCACGTAGAGCCGAGCACGTAGAGCCGCGCACGTAGCACAGAGTCGCGCGCCCTGATCTTATGTGGCCGCGTGACGCGAGAGATTCAGAAGAGAGACACGAAGAGACTGGACACAAGGAGAACATGATGGGCGAGAGCACTCGGGACAAAGCGTTGGAGTTGGCGGTTGCGTCGATCGAAAAGACCTACGGCAAGGGTGCGATCATGCGCCTGGGCGCGCAGGAGATCGTCCGTACGGAGGTGACCCCGAGCGGGTCGATCTCGCTCGACCTGGCGCTCGGCGTGGGTGGCTATCCGAAAGGCCGCA